>NZ_JBFUBG010000003.1:0-224403 GCF_056405875.1 Rhizobium sp. P1_E6
GGCCGGTTCGGCAATCCTGACGGCATGATCAGCGAGCATGAGTCACGTTACGGCATTCATGGCGGCGAAGTGGAGACGTCGCTGATGCTGCATTTCCGGCCGGAACTGGTGCGGATGGAGAAGGCCCAGAATTTTACCTCGAAAGCCGAATGGATGCGCGAGCAATCGCAGTATATCCAGCCGCTGCCGCCGCATTCGCTGGCCTGGATCGCTCACGACCTCAATCCAAACGGGGTCGTCGGGGATGCCTCCAAGGGCACTGCGGAGAAGGGCGAGGCGATCTGCGGCCATCAGGTCAAGGGCTTCATCGAGCTGCTCTACGACCTGAAGCGCTATCCGCTCTCCAACCTCTATTCGAAGTAATCAGGCGACTGCCGGCCGCTCCAGCGGGATGTGGCCCTTGGTCTGCAACTCCTGGACAAGGCCCGCGAGTTCGGCGAGCAAGTATTCAACGAAAAGGCTGGTTGCGGAATCGAGCGGCGTACGGGCGCGGGCAAAGAGCTTGAGCGGCTGGTGGCGGCTATGCGGGTCTGCAATCGAGCGAAAGACCAGCTCGCCCTGACGGCATTCGGTGATGACATCGAGTGGGTTCAGCATGGAGAGCCCTGCCCCGCATCTGACCAGCTTCTTCAGCATTTCCGAAGCATTTGTTTCGAGCACTGGCTCGATAGAGACGTCCAGTCTTGCCATTGCGAGGTTGATGACATCGCGAAGACTTGTGCCCTGCTGCGCGAGAACCAGTCGCTCCTGCACCACGTCGGCAAGGTTGATCGGCCCCGGCCCGATCAATGGGTGACCTGGCGGCAGGATGACGCCGATCGGGATATCGAAATTGCCGAGGGTGCGGATGCCGGGCGTGGCAGGAATATTGAAACCGAGGCCGATGTCCACCTCGCCTGACAGGACCTGATTGATCGAAGCCGTGCCGGCATCGCTGCGGAGCTGGAAGAAAACCCGTGAATGCTCCGACTGAAAGCGCGTGATGATTTCCGGTAGCGGGCCGGAAGCAAGGCCGACCGTTGTGGCAAGCCTGACCTTGCCTGCCTGCTGCATCTTGAGGCTCTTAATGCGCCCTTCCAGCCGATCGTAGTTCTTCAGCACTTCTCGAATATGTTCGATGCAAAGTTCTCCCGCAGCCGTGAGGCGCAGGCCTCGCGGCAGGCGCTCGAAGAGCGGAGCACCCATCTCCTCCTCCAGCGCCAGGATCTGCCTGTTAATTGCCGAAGAGGCGACGTTCAGACGGGCTGCTGCCTTCCGGATGGAGCCCGTTCTGGCGATCTCGTTGATGTAGAGAAGCTTTCTGGAGTGCAGCATCGCGACCTCGTTGCATCGTTTTTAAGCACAGCGCCTAAATTAGGCACAGACACATCATGAGATGCCAAAAAGGCATCACTGCGCACGAATTTTGCTGCTTTTCAAAGAGCGAAGCAATCGCTCAAATGAAGAAAATCGGGGTTCGAAAACGAGCTTCAAGGCACCAGAAGGGGAACGCCGCCATGTCCAACACACTGAAAACGTCCATATTTTCTGCAGTTCTTGGCCTTGGCGGCATGCTTGCTGCCAGTGTACCCGGCTATGCGCTCGACAAGGTGAGCTATGGCACCAACTGGCTGGCGCAGGCCGAGCATGGCGGTTTCTATCAGGCCGTGGCCGACGGAACCTATGCCAAATACGGCCTCGACGTTTCCATCGTGCAGGGCGGGCCGAATGCCGCCAACAATGCGCTGCTGATCTCCGGCAAGATCGACTTCTACATGGGCGGGCCGCAGGGCGAAATCTCAGCTGTCGAGCAGGGCATTCCGCTCGTCGATGTCGCCGCGATCTTTCAGAAGGACCCGCAGATCCTGATCGCCCATCCCGATGTCGGCGTCGACAAGTTCGGGGATCTTGCCAAGCTGAAGACGCTATTCCTTAGCAAGGATGGCTACCTCACCTATTTCGAATGGATGAAGGCAAACTTTCCCGGATTCAAGGACGAGCAGTACAAGCCCTATAACTTCAATCCAGGCCCCTTTCTAGCCGACAAGCAATCTGCCCAGCAGGGTTATCTGACCTCAGAGCCCTACGAGATCCAGAAGCAGACCGGCTGGGAGCCGAAGGTCTTCCTGCTCGCCGATAACGGCTATTCGCCCTATTCGACGATGATCACCACGACACAGCAGATGGTCGATACCAAGCCTGACGTCGTGCAGCGCTTTGTCGATGCCTCGATCGAGGGCTGGTACAATTATCTCTACGGCGACAACAGCAAGGCCAATGCGCTGATCAAGAAGGACAATCCGGAAATCACGGATGGCCAGATCGCTTATTCGATCGGCAAGATGAAGGAATACGGCATCATCGAATCCGGTGAGGGCCTGGAAAAGGGCATCGGCTGCATCACCAACGCCCATTACAAGAAGTTCTTCGACGAAATGGTGGCGATCAAGGTCTTCAAGCCCGAGACCGACTACACCAAAGCGTTCACTACGAAGTTCGTCTGCAAGAGCGTCGGTGTATCGCTTAAGAAATAAGCTCCCAAGGCAGGGCCCGTCGCCTTCCGGCGGCGGGCCTCGTCCCCTCGATAAAAGAGCGAAAGAATGTCCCTAGCCGAAACCAAGGCGGCGCCTTCGAAAGATATACGCAGGCGGCCGTTGGTCGTCATGCAGTCCCTCTCGAAGGTCTTTTCCAGCGGCACGATTGCGCTTTCAGGCATGTCCCTGACGGTCGAAAGCGGCGAGTTCATCAGCCTTCTCGGTCCCTCCGGCTGTGGAAAATCCACCGCGCTGCGCATCATCGCCGGCCTCGGCGACGTTACATCCGGCAAGATCGACTGGCCGAGTTCACGCATAAATTCAAAAGGCCTTCCGGAAGGCGATATCGGTTTCGTCTTCCAGGAGCCGACGCTGATGCCCTGGAAGACTGTTTTCGGCACTGTCTACCTGCCGCTGAAACTGCGCGGCGTCTCCAAGGCTGAAGCGAGCGGCCGGATCATGGAGGTGTTGGCGACCGTCGGCCTGCAGGATTTCGCCAGCGCCTATCCGCGTGAGCTCTCGGGCGGCATGAAGATGCGCGTTTCGATTGCCCGCGCGCTGGTGACAAAGCCCAAGCTGCTGCTGATGGACGAGCCTTTCGCTGCGCTTGATGAGATCACCCGCCAGAAGCTCAATGACGACGTGCTGCGGCTGTGGAAGGCGACTGGCATTACCGTGATCTTCGTCACGCATTCCGTTTTTGAATCCGCCTATCTTTCCAACCGGATCGTTGTGATGAAGGCGCGGCCGGGCCGGGTGCATGCAGATTTTCCACTGGCGACCAGCCTTGAGCGGGATTCGCATTACCGAACCTCGGAAGAATACCGGCGAGCCTGCGAAACCGCGTCCCGATCGCTAATCGAGGCCATGGGCGGATCGGAGGAGCACTGATGAGTGTCAACAGTATCGAAACGACCGAGGTCCCGCCCCTGCCCCTTCCCAATCCCGTCAATGCCAACAGGCGCGATCTGGCGCTGCGCATCGCCGTGCCTTTTCTGGTCATCGGCGCCCTCATCGCCATCTGGGAGCTTTACGTGGTGCTCTCGGGCGTTCCGCCCTACATCCTGCCCGGGCCCGGCGCTGTCGCGGCCGCCTTCATCAATGACTGGGGCACGCTTGCCCCAGCGCTTTGGGTCACGACGCAGATCACCTTGATATCGCTGATGCTGGCGCTGATCGGTGGCGTGGGTTTTGCGATCTTTCTGGTGCAATCGCGCTGGATCGAAATCGCCTTCTATCCGCTTGCGGTCATCCTGCAGGTCACGCCGATCGTGGCGATTTCGCCGCTCATCCTGATCTACGCACCGTCCACGCAGGTGGCACTCCTGATCTGCGCCTTCCTCGTTGCTTTCTTCCCGATCCTTTCGAACATGGTGCAGGGCCTGAAGAGCGTCGATCACAACCTGATCAACCTGTTCGAACTTTATGGCGCCTCACGCTGGCAGACGCTGATCTATCTGAAGATCCCGGCCGCTCAGCCTTACTTCATGACAGGGCTTCGCATCGGCGGCGGCCTTGCATTGATCGCCGCCGTGGTTGCGGAATTCGCTGCGGGTTCGGCGGGTGCCGGTTCGGGCCTCGCCTTCCGTCTGCTGGAATCGCAATATCGCATGAACATTCCCCGCCTGTTCGCGGCGCTCTTCATGCTCTCCATGCTCGGCGTCGCGATATTCGCCATTACCTCCTTCATTTCATGGCTCAGCCTGCATCGCTGGCACGAGAGCAGCCTGAAGCGGGAAAACTGATGACCTATTCCTTCATGTTGCCCCCGAATGCGGGCCGCTTCGTGCTGGCCAATGCGACGCTTCCTGCAGTTACCGTCAGCGGCTTTGCTGCTGAGGCGAATGAGGGGCTCGTCAAGGCCGATATCGTCATAACGGACGGGGCGATTTCAGCGATCCTGCCACCCGGCACAGCGCCAGCGGAGTTTGCCAAGTCCGATATGAGGGAAGGTATGGTCTGGCCGTGCTTTGCCGATATTCATACGCATCTGGACAAAGGCCACATCTGGCCGCGCAAGCCCAATCCGGATGGGACCTTCATGGGCGCATTGGAAGCCGTGGGCAGGGACCGGGAGGCAAACTGGTCGGCCGCCGATGTGCGCAAGCGTATGGAATTCTCGCTGCGCTCAGCCTATGCGCACGGCACCGGTCTTATCCGCACCCATCTGGATTCGCTCGCACCCCAGCACCGCATTTCCTTCGAGGTCTTTGCCGAACTGCGCGACGAATGGAAGGAGAAGATCGCCCTGCAGGCAGTCGCCCTCTTCCCGCTCGACAATATGGCGGACGAATCCTTCTTCGCCGATCTCGTCGCGGTCGTAAAGGACAAGGGCGGCTTGCTCGGCGGTGTCACCAGGATGGGACAATCGCTCGACTGGCAGCTCGACACGCTTTTGCATGCGGCGGCGAAGAACTGCCTCGATGTCGATCTGCATGTCGACGAAACGGATGATCCGGACGCCGAAACATTGAAGGCGATCGCCGAAGCCGTTTTGCGCAACCGGTTCGAAGGCAAAGTAACGGCAGGTCATTGCTGCTCTCTGGCGCGGCAGGATGACGATACGGCCAAGCGGACCGTGGATCTCGTTCACAAGGCAGGGGTTTCGGTCATCTCGCTGCCGATGTGCAACATGTACCTGCAGGATCGTTATCCCGGCCGCACGCCGCGCTGGCGTGGCGTCACTCTGTTCAAGGAATTGGCGGCTGCCGGCGTCGAGACGGCTGTCTCCTCCGACAATACGCGCGACCCCTTCTACGCCTATGGCGATCTCGATCCGGTGGAAGTGTTTCGCGAGGCGGTTCGCATCCTGCATCTCGACCATCCGCTCGATAATGCGGCGCGTGTCGTCACGGCGTCACCGGCTAAGATTGCCGGCAGGCCGCAGATGGGCCGCATTGCCGTCGGCAGCCCCGCCGATCTCGTGCTCTTCAGCGCCCGGCGCTGGAGCGAATTCCTTTCCCGTCCGCAGTCTGACCGCGTCGTGCTTCGCCGCGGCAAGGTGATCGACCGCAGCCTGCCGGATTACCGTGAACTCGATAGCGTCGTTGGAGGCTGACATGGCCGATTATCAGAAGATCAGACAAGAACTCGAAGGTATTGCGATCGAGGACAATCCGGCGCTCGTTCGCCAGAAGAGCCGCGATTTCTACTGGTATTCGCCGATCCTGAAGGCGCAGCTCGACAACGTGACGGCCGATATCGTCGTTACGCCGAAGAACGAGGCCGAAGTCATCCAGACGCTGAAGGTCGCCTATGCGCATGGGGTTCCGGTGACCCCGCGCGGGGCCGGCACCGGCAATTACGGCCAGGCTATGCCGCTTTCCGGCGGCATCATCCTCAACCTTGCCGCCATGGACAAGATCAAGGAAATCCATCCCGGCCGCGTCATCTGCGAGCCGGGCATCGTAATCGCCCAACTCGACAAGCAGACCAAGGTGCATTCCGGACAGGAACTGCGCTTCCACCCCTCGACCGCCCAAACGGCAACGGTCGGCGGCTTCATTGCCGGCGGTTCGGGTGGCGTCGGCTCGATCACCTGGGGCGGGTTGCGCGACCTCGGCAATATTCTGCGTCTGCGCGTCGTCACCATGGAGGCGGAGCCGCGGGTGCTCGACCTCACCGGCTGGGATCTGCAGAAGGTCAGCCATGCCTATGGCACCAACGGCATCATCACGGAAATCGAGATGCCGCTTGCGCCTGCCTATGACTGGGTGGATGTTCTCGTCGGTTATGACGACTTCATGGACGCGGTGCGCTTCTCAGACGCGCTGGCGAAGTGCAACGGCATTCTCGTCAAGGAAATAGCGCCGATCGCCGCACCCATCCCGCACGACTATTTCACCCGGCACAAGCCCTATATCCGTCAGGGCCAGTCGATCGTCGTGCTGATGATCGCGCCGCATTCCATGGATGCCTTCCTGGCCTTCACGGCAGCGCAGAAGGGCGAGATCATGTTCCGCTCGGACAAGGTCGAAAGCATGCGCGGCATTCCGCATGCCTATGAACTGGCCTGGAACCATACGACGTTGCGCGCGCTCAAGGTCGACCCGACGTTCACCTATCTGCAGGTGCAGTATCCGGGCCCGGATCATGTCGCCAAGGTGCGGAAGATGGTAGAGATCTTCGGCGATGAAGTACCCGGCCACCTCGAATTCATCAGGTTTGACGGGCAGATCCAGTGCTCGGGCCTGCCGCTGGTACGCTACACGACAGAGGAACGGCTGGAAGAGATCATCAAGATCCACCAGGACCACGGCTGCCCGATCTTCAATCCGCACCGCTATACGCTGGAAGAGGGCGGCATGAAGCGCACCGACAAGGTGCAGCTCGCCTTCAAGCACGAGACCGATCCGAAGGGGCTGCTGAACCCCGGCAAGATGATTGCCTGGGAAAATCCCAATTTCGACTTCAACGCCGGCAAGAACTATCTCTTCCCTGGTCTTGCGGCTGTCATGGAGGACTCATGAGGGTTCTCGTCCTCCACTCGCACCCGGTCGAGGAAAGCTACGGCAAGGCGCTCTACAGGCAGACCTTGGAAAGCCTTGCCGAAGCCGGGCATGAGGTGGATGCCTGCGATCTCTACGCGGAAAAATTCGACCCCGTTCTCTCTCAGCACGACCGGCTGATCTATCACGACTATCCGGAGAATACGTCTCTCGTAAAACCCTATGTCGACAGACTGAAGCAGGCCGAGGCTTTGGTCATCTGCACGCCGGTGTGGAATTTCGGTTTCCCGGCCATCCTGAAGGGCTATTTCGATCGGGTCTGGCTTCCCGGCGTCTCCTTCGAACTCGTGGACGGCAAAGTCGAATCCCGTCTGCGCCATATCAAAAAGCTTGGCGCTGTACTTACCTACGGTGCAACACCTTTCCGTGCCTTTGTCGCCGGCAATCCGCCAAAGAAGATCGTCAAGCGGGTTTTGCGGGCGCAGATCAACCCGATCAATCCGGTCACCTTCCTCGCTCATTATGACATGAACAATTGCACGCCGGAGACCCGGTCAGCATTTCTCGCCAAGGTGAAGAGCGCGATGGAACGTTTCTAAAGAATTTCCGTTTTCTTCGAATCCCGAAAATTCTCTATCCATTTGTTTTCACGCAGAGATTTCGATCAGCCCATAGAGATCAGACGACCCTTGCGGCCGTCACTTCCACTTCGACCAGAAATTCGGGCCGGGTGAAGCCGCTGACGATGATGAGTGTCGAAACCGGTTTCGGCTCAAGCGTGAAGCGGTCGCGCACCGCCATGTAGGCCGGGAAGTCGTCGCGCTTCGTCACGAAGCCGGATATGCGGATGACATCAGCAAAGCTCATCTCGGCCTCGACAAGGATCGCCTTGATCGCTTCGAAGCAGAGTTCGGCCTGGGCGGTCACATCCTCAGGGATCGTATCATCGAGAGCGATGCCGAGCTGACCGGATGTGACGAGAAGGGACGCGCCTGGCGGCACGAGGAGGCCGTGATTGTAGTTTCCGAAGGGGCGGCGAATAGACGCCGGATTGAAAATCTTCTTCATGAAAAACCTCGCTAAAGACAGAGTTTTATAGCGAAGAATTTCACCGCATTCCAAGCACTTGCTTGCCGTGCACCCTCAAAAATCCAGAGATTGCTGGGCCGGTGCGGGCGGACCGACGTGCACGCCTTCAAGCTCCAGCATGCGAAGCTTGGAAGACGAGCCGCCGGGTGCGGAAAAGCCGCCGACCTTGCCGCCCGCGGCAAGCACGCGATGGCAGGGAATGATGAGTGCCACAGGGTTCTTCGCCATCGCCTGTCCCACATCCCGCGCAGCCTCCGGCCCCGCTCCGAGCTCTTTGGCGAGCGTGCCGTAGGTTGTCGTATGGCCCCAGCCGATGCGGCGCGCAGCGGCATAGATATCGCGGAAAAATGCGTCCTGACCGTCGAGATCGATATGCACATCGGAGAAGTCGATTTCCTCGCCTTCGAAATAACGCTTCACCGCGGCAACGGCCTCCTGAATCAGTGGCGTCGGCGTGCCCGGTTCCGCAGCCGCCAGGCGGCGCAACAGCAACCGTTCGGTCGATTCGGCGCTTTTTGTCGGCAGCTGGAATCGCGTCACGCCGGCATCGCTCCAGGCGATGCCGCAAAAGCCGCCGGCGGTTTCGAAGATCAGATACTGATGCACTTTCTGAGCCATGGTGAAGCTCTCACATTCCATCTGATATCAGAATCGTACCGTGGAAGCTCAAGTTCAACCCGTTTCTTGCTCTGCCCCGATAAAACTTCACGCCGATGCGCCGGTCGCTGCAAGCGGGGATACCTGCGGTCTCTTTGCCTTCGCCTTGCCTTTCACCGCATCAAACAATGCATAACTACCGGTCCAGCGGCCGAAACCGCTGGCAATATTGATATGGCCTGCGAGACCGATATTGCGAACCTCGGTTTTCCAGAGGCGGGTGTAGAAGCTCAAACGGTCGAGCGACATGTATTTGTCGTCGAGGCTGCCGACGGTAAGGCTCGGAAAGGGAAGCGGGTTTGTCGGCATGGGACCGAAGGCGAGCGAACCGGGATGCAGCCTTTCAGTCGCAGGCAAATCGCACGGGGCGACCATAAGCGCTCCCTTTACCCGGCGAGCGAGTGGCCGGTCGGCGAGCCTGGCTGTGAGGATGCAGCCGAGGCTATGGGCAACGACATACGCTTCCCCTGCCTCCAGCAGCGCCTGTTCCAGCCGCTCCATCCAATGATCGAGACGGGCGTGCTTCCAGTCGTCCTGTTCGACCAGCCGGCTCTGCGGAATATCGCTCTGCCAATAACGTTGCCAATGTCCCTCGTCGGAACCGAACAGACCCGGCACGATCAGGATTTTTGTCATTGCCATCTCCTGGCGGTCCGCAGCAAAGTGCCGCGACGCATCTACGCCAGAATTATCCATAAAATTTATGGACTAAAGAAATGAAGCTCCAAAACCCAGGAGAAAGCTGGAAAATCCATCGCTGGGATCAGAAATTGTCGCCCAGCGAAAAGGCCAGCAGATCGCAGGATATCTTGAGGCCAATGGTGTTGTAGCAGGGCATTTCCTCGCCTGCGGCCACCTCCCGCCCGTCTGAAACCTCAATGCGCTCAGCGCCGTCGACGCGGACCGGGCCGGCGGACCAAAGCGTAGGTCGGTTGACGTCGATGACAGAAACCCGCCGCTCTGTTCCCTTCACGAAGGTGGACGCCGCAGCCATGCCGCTCGCCGTCAATGTGAGCGCAAGCGCGACCTGAAGGCAAAGATCTCCCGCCTCACGCAGTGAAAAGAACATGGCGGCCTCATGCCGTAAACAGGTGGTTTCGCTGCGCAGGTAAGGCAAGGAAGAGCAGACGCAAAGCGGCTTTCGCGGTTAAGGTTTATGCGTAACCATGCGCCGGTTTTCTCAACTACTCCGCTTTAATTTCGGAACAAGGAGTTTTGTCACGGGTTGGGGAAATGTCACCAAAGATGAAAATCGAAGGAGGATATCTCCCATGCGCAAATCCCTTATCGCCGCATCGCTGCTTGCCATCGGCATGGCGTCGTCGGCATTCGCCCAGTCCAATCCTGACGCCATCGGCCCGACCAATGGTGGTTCCACGGATCCGGGCTCGGGCAATTACTCGTCCGACTATACGAGTGACAGCAACGGTATTCATCCAATTCCCGCAGGCCCGGTAGATCCGACCACGACACAGAGTATTGGCGGGCAGGCAATCGAATGCCCGGGAATGCCGCAGCAGAACACGGGCGTTGATACGCGCGGCGGCGAAAGTGGTGCTTCGATCAGCGAAGCGTGCCGCGAATACGACAACTGATCGGGTAAAGCCCCGTTCATTGAGAGAGGCCGGCGCGACCGGCCTTTTTCATGCGCGCCCGATGAAACTGCTGATCCGATTGCCTCGTATTTCCGTAACAGACCCAGAGGCAAACAGGGAGCAGCCAGTGGCACGAGAGACTGTTGCAAGACCGGTGATCGTGTGGTTTCGCAAAGATCTGCGCGTTGACGATAACAGGGCTCTGCATGCGGCATGCGCATCGGGGCGGCCGGTCATTCCCCTTTATATCCGTGAACCCCGCGAAGACGGCATCGGGCCGCTCGGCGCAGCCCAGGCCTGGTGGCTGCATCATTCGCTTCACGCACTTGGCGCAGCCCTCAGAAAACATGACGGCAAGCTCGTACTTGTCAGCGGTGATGCCCGAAATGTGCTGGCCGACATCATCAAGCAAAGCAGTGCGGAAGCGGTGTTCTGGAACCGCCGTTTCGATCCGCCGGGCACCGCGATCGACATGCGCCTCAAACATGAACTGGAAAAGCAGGCCATCGAGGTGCGCAGCTTCGGCGGCCAGCTGCTGCATGAGCCGACGAAACTCAAGACATCGGCCGGCGCGTCCTATCGCGTCTATACACCGTTCTGGCGGGCACTCGAAGGTGGAGAGCCCGAGGCGCCTGTCGATGCCCCAGAGAGTTACCGCTTCCCCAAGCAGTTTCCAGCTTCCGAAACGCTCGCCTCCTGGCAGCTCCTGCCGCAGAGGCCGAACTGGGCGAAATTCTTCCCCGACATGTGGACGCCGGGTGAAGAGGCTGCCCACGAAAAGCTACAGGATTTCGTCGAAAATGGGCTTCACGGCTACTCGGCCGATCGGGATTTTCCTGGAAAGACGGCAACCTCCCTGCTCTCTCCGCATCTGGCGCTCGGTGAGATTTCGCCGGCTCGCATCTGGGAAGCGACAAAAGGCCTTTCCCGGCGCATTCCTTCAGACGACATCGTACGCTTCCGCAAGGAGCTGGCATGGCGGGAATTCTCCTATCATCTGCTATTCCATTTTCCGCAACTTGCCGAGGCCAACTGGAACGGCAATTTCGACGGTTTCGGCTGGCGGGAGGATGAAGACGGATTTCATGCCTGGTGTAACGGCCAGACGGGCTATCCGATCGTCGACGCCGGCATGCGCCAGCTCTGGCGCCATGGCTGGATGCATAACCGCGTACGGATGATAACAGCTTCGTTTCTCATCAAGGACCTCCTGGTCGACTGGCGCCGTGGCGAAGCCTGGTTCCGCGATACGCTTGTCGATGCGGACCCGGCTAATAATGCGGCCAGCTGGCAATGGGTCGCGGGCTCGGGTGCCGATGCCTCCCCCTTCTTCCGCATCTTCAACCCGGTGCTGCAGGGCGAGAAATTCGACGCAGATGGCAGCTATATCAGGCAGTTCGTGCCGGAGCTCGGAAAGCTCGAGGACAAATATATCCACCGGCCGTTCGAAGCACCAGCGAGCGTGCTCGAAGACGCAGGCGTGACGCTTGGTGAAACCTATCCCAGACCCATCGTCGATCACGCCACGGCGCGCCGGCGGGCGCTGAAGGTCTATAATGCCATAAAGGACGCAGCATGAACGCGCATGTTCCCTCGCTGCCACGCCGCCTCAAGGTGGCCATCATAGGGTCGGGCATATCGGGTGCCTCAGCGGCCTGGGCGCTCAACACTGTCCATGACGTGACACTTTACGAGAAAGATGCCCGGCCGGGCGGCCATACGGCAACGGTCGATGTCGATTATGACGGACTGAACATTCCGGTCGATACCGGCTTCATCGTTTACAACGAGTGCAATTATCCCAATCTGACCGCGCTCTTTGCAGAGCTCGGCGTCGCCACGCATGCCAGCGACATGAGCTTTTCACTGTCGCTGGATCAGGGCAGGCTGGAGTGGAGCGGCGGCGGGCTGTCGTCTATATTCGCGCAGAAGCGCAATCTGCTAAACCCCTCCTTCCTCTGGATGATCCGCGAGATCCTGCGTTTCAACCGCACCTGCCTGGAAGACCGGGCGGCCGGACACCTGGTCTCGCGCTCAATCGGCGATTATCTCGACTGGCGCGGCTTCTCGCCTGGTTTCACCAACAATTATCTGGTGCCGATGGCCGCTGCCATCTGGTCGACGCCATCGGTGCGTATGCTGCAATTTCCCGCCGAGCATTTCGTCAATTTCTTCGACAATCACCGGCTTATCTATCGCCGTCAGCATCAGTGGCGCACCGTCACCGGCGGAAGCCGCAACTATCTGAAAAGGCTTCTGTCACCGCTCGGCGACAGAGTGAAGCTCGGCTGCGGTGTGCGTGGCGTGATCCGCAGCGACAGGGGCGTCACCCTGATCGACGAGATCGGCGGCGAGGCCTTCTTCGACAAGGTGATCTTCGCCTGCCATAGCGATCAGGCCGCGCGTCTGCTGATCGATGCGACGGATCAGGAAAAGCGACTGCTCGCTGCCGTTCCCTACGAGCCCAATCGCGTGGTGTTGCACCGTGACGCCAGTCTGATGCCGACGCGGCGCAAGGTCTGGGCCTCCTGGAACTATCTGCGTTCAAGCCATGCCGACGGCGAGGCCGGTGTGGCGGTGACCTACTGGATGAACAGGTTACAGGGCATAGACCCGGATTTTCCTCTCTTCGTCACGCTCAATCCGCACCGCGAACCGGAAAGCCGCAAGGTCTTTGCCGAATTCACCTATGAGCATCCGCAGTTTTCCGCCGAAGCGATGGCAGCGCAGCGGGCGATCGCTACCATTCAGGGAAGAAACGATTGCTATTTCGCGGGCGCCTGGACCGGATACGGATTCCACGAGGATGGACTCGTTTCCGGCCTTGCGGCGGCGGAGGCGCTGGGCGGGATCACACCTTGGCGGACCGCCCGGCCCTCCTCCCGTGGAACCACACTGGAAGCGATGGCATGACGGCGTCCCGCACGAGGCCCCACGCAACGAGGTATGGCGTCAGCGTGACGCGAAACGGCCCTCCACCGGAGGCGCCGGCCGTCCTTTATGCGGGCGATGTCATGCATCAGCGCATGAAGCCGTTCGGCCATCGCTTCCGGTACCGGGTCTTTTCATTGTCTATCGATCTCGACCGGGTCGAGGAAGCCGGGAGACTGTCGGCGCTGTTTTCGGTCAACAGAGGCAACCTCGTCTCCTTCCATGAAAAGGATCATGCGGAAGGCGGAAGCCTGCGCTCCTATGTTGAAGGACTCCTTGCGGACGCCTGCGTCGAGCGACCGGCCCGGATCCTGCTTGTCTGTTATCCGCGGATCTTCGGTTACGTCTTCAATCCGCTTTCGGTCTATTATGCCTATGACAGCGGGAATGCGCTGATCGCGCTGATCTACGAGGTGCGCAACACCTTCGGCGAGCGGCATAGTTATGTATGCCCTGTCGAAGATGATGAAATCTCCGAAGGTGGTCTTCGCCAGACCTGCGAGAAGCTCTTTTACGTTTCTCCCTTCATCGGCACGGGCATGCGCTATCATTTCCGCATGCTGCCGCCGGGCCGCGAAATCCGCTGGCGCATCCTGGAAACCGATGCTGAAGGTCCGCTTCTTGCGGCAACGTTCTCCGGTCGACAAAAGCCGCTGACTGGCCGAGCGTTGGGTTATCTTCTCGCGGCCATTCCCTTCCTGACTGTCAAGATCATGGCCGGCATACATTGGGAGGCTCTGAAACTCTGGCTGAAGGGCGCCATCTATATTCGTCGGCCACCGCCTCCGGCCCCTGTGAGCGTAAAGCCGGCAAGCCGGCTTGCAGAAGCTGCGGAATGAATCTAGCGTTCGCCTCAATCGCCGGAGGAGAGGCGCAGGCGTCGTCCCCAACCGGCCAGAAAATGCGGGAGGACGGACGATGAGCAAAGCGCAAGACTGGAACCAAACTGCCCGGGATGCCGTGACACTGACGGCAGAAAACATCTCGCGCATCGTCAAGGGCTTGCCCTTCAAGGCCAAGCTTGCGCTGCGAGGTCTGCTGCGCATGCAGCACGGTTCGCTTGCCGTCACACTGCCAGACGGGCGCAGGGTGCTGATCGAAGGCAGGAGCGCCGGGCCGAATGCCGCGCTGACACTGCGCAACTGGAACCTTGCCGGACGGGCACTGACAAGCGGCACGATCGGGCTTGCCGAAAGCTACATGGACGGCGACTGGGACAGCCCCGATATCACCGCTTTTCTCGAGCTTTTCCTCGTCAATGGCGATGCCGCGCATGGCTATTCCAATGGCAAACGTGGTGTTGGTCGTTTCGTGGAGCGCCTCCGGCACTGGATGAATGCCAATACGAAGACCGGTTCCAAACGCAATATTTCGGCCCACTACGACCTCGGCAACGACTTCTACAAGCAATGGCTCGATCCGAGCATGACCTATTCCTCGGCGCTCTATTCGACCGGCGCCAATGACCTGCAATCGGCGCAGAACGCGAAATACCGCTCGCTGGCGGAGGCGACCGGCATCCGCCCTGGTGATCATGTGCTTGAAATCGGCTGCGGCTGGGGCGGTTTTGCCGAGTTCGCGGCGAGCGAATTGAATTGCCGGGTGACGGGGCTGACCATCAGTCGCGAGCAGCTTGCCTTTGCGCAGGCGCGCATCAGCAAGGCAGGGCTCAGCGACAAGGTCGATTTCCGCTTCCAGGACTATCGCGACGAGACCGGGATCTATGACCGCATCGTCTCGATCGAGATGTTCGAGGCCGTCGGCGAGAAATATTGGCCGGCCTATTTCTCCAAGCTGAAACAGTGCCTGAAGCCAGGCGGAAAGGCGGGGCTGCAGATCATTACGATCCGTCCCGAAGCCTTCGAGCAATACCGCAGCAATCCGGACTTCATCCAGAAATACGTTTTCCCCGGCGGTATGCTGCCGACGCGTCATCACCTTGCCGAACTCGGCAGGAAGATGGACCTTTCACTGGTCAGGGACTTCGGCTTCGGCCTCGATTACGCCCGTACGCTGGCGGAATGGCGCGAGCGGTTCTGGTCCGTATGGCACAAGCTCCGGCCGATGGGTTTCGACGACCGGTTCAAGCGCCTCTGGGAATTCTATCTGTTCTATTGCGAGGCCGGCTTCCGCGCCCGCAATATCGATGTGCGGCAGGTGGTCTTTTCGCGCAGCTGATCACTCGGCCGGATGCGGCGTCGCCGGACGGTGACTGGCGTTGGCAGGTCGCTCGCCCCAGCCGGTGAAGCGGTTCACCAGTGCGAAATAGAGACCATAGGGCAATATCCGCAGGAACTTCAGCACATAGGTGAAGCGCCTCGGGAAAGTGATCTCGAAGGCCTGCGATTTGAGGCCCGTCGCAATCCGCTCGGCTGCCGTCTCAGGCGAAACGAGTGCCGGCATGGGAAAGCCATTCTTGCGCGTTGCCGGCGTATCGACGAAGCCCGGATTGATGAGTTGGATGCGGATGCCGATCTTGTCGAGATCGAATTTCAGGCTTTCGGCCATATTGATCAGCGCAGCTTTGGTCGCGCCGTACGCGGCGCTGGTCGGCAAGCCTGAGTAACCCGTCACCGAGGACACGATGGCGATCTGGCCCTGCCCTTTCGCCTTCATATGGCTGATCGCCGGCAGCAGGCAATTGACGACGCCTGACAGATTGACGGCAAAAGTCTTCTCAAAATCCGCTCGGTTCAGATCCTCGCCGTGAACGGGCTGATAGACACCCGCACACAGGATCGCCATGGCGAGCGCACCGTGCTCATATTCGATCGAGGCCATGACATGTTCCATGTCCTCGGCATCGGTCACATCGCCATCGAGCACGATGATGCTGCCAGGCAGTCCGGCTGCCTCGACCTGCAATTCCACCAGCTTTTCGTGATTGCGTGCCGTGGCTGCGACCTGGTATCCCTCGCCTGCAAGCTTCAGCGCCAGCGCCCGCCCTATTCCAGAGCTGGCACCGGAAATCCAGACGATACCATGTTCCGGGCGGGCAATGAAATTACGCATGACACTTCCTCCAGTCTGCCGATATGAACTCGAAAACAGGCCCGGAAGTTCCTCATCCTCTCCCGGGACAATGGCTCTATCACAGCATTGTGGCTGCTTTCAGCCGATGAGGTCGCCGAGGATCTGCCGGAAGGAGCCGGTAAGCTTGATCGGCCCATCAGAAACGGCAAAGGCGATGCAGGGCCGATCTTTTTCAGCGACGGGGCGATGGTCGACGGTCGCGTCAGCAACCGAGATATCTCCCGGCCCAAAACGGCCGCGCTCGTCGCGGAAAGCGCCATCGAGGATGAGGATCAGTTCCATGCCCGCATGCGTGTGGGCAGGCAGCGCGCGACCCGGCCGTATCCACATCAGGCTGACCTCGCAGCCGTCTATATCGGTCGCATATTCTTTAAAGCCTGGAAGACGCTTGCGCCACGGCACGTCATCGACTTCGAAACCGACGAGATTGCGCAAGGCCCGCGGGAAAAGGGCTCCCTGCGGACGCGACGGCAGCTTCGGAAGGGAAGCAGGAGCCTTCGAGCCGAAGATTGCCGCGAGCTTCGCGTCGCGTTCGCTGATCGGGCTTGCCGGGGCACTTTCCAGAGCCTCTCCCGCCAGTCGTTCGAGGTCGGCCACCAGACTTCGATTGTCCGGTTTCATTTCCAGATGGGATTCCACGAGTGCGCGGGCCGGCTCCGGAAGGGAGCCAGCAACAAAATGCGCCATCAATGCATCGATCGTGTCGATATGCTCGTGAACCATGTCGGATTCGGTCACGCCTTGTTCCTGCGCCCGTGCTTGCTTTGTCGTCATCCATACGCCGAAAGTCAATCTTCGGATCACTAACGGCCGGACGCACGGCGAAGGGCTGGAATTGGAAGACTAATTTTATCGCGGGCTCCAAAGGCATGGAATAGGATTTCTTGCCAATGCCGCCTTGTGAAGGGAAAAGACCGTTCCTAAACTATGCGTAAACGAGGCAGATTCCATGACCTTCCACCCCTCCGTAATCGAGGCTATCGGCAACACGCCCCTCATCAAGCTCAAGGGTGTTTCCGAGGCGACCGGCTGCACCATTCTCGGCAAGGCCGAATTTCTCAATCCCGGCCAATCGGTAAAGGACCGAGCGGCGCTCTATATCATTCGTGACGCTGAGAAAAAGGGCCTGCTCAAGCCCGGCGGCGTCATCGTCGAAGGCACGGCTGGCAATACCGGGATCGGCCTGACACTCGTTGCCAAGGCGCTCGGCTATCGTACCGTCATCGTCATTCCGGAAACGCAAAGCCAGGAAAAGAAGGATGCGCTGCGGCTGCTCGGTGCCGAGCTCGTGGAAGTTCCAGCCGTTCCCTACAAGAACCCGAACAATTACGTGAAGGTTTCGGGCCGCCTTGCTGAGCAACTTGCCAAGAGCGAGCCCAACGGCGCGATCTGGGCCAACCAGTTCGACAACGTGGCCAACCGGCAGGCACATATCGAAACGACGGCACCCGAGATCTGGAACGATACCGAGGGCAAGGTCGACGGCTTCATCTGCTCGGTCGGCTCGGGCGGTACGCTTGCCGGCGTAGCGGCAGGTCTCAAGGCCTTCAACAAGGACATCAAGATCGGCATTGCCGATCCCGAGGGTGCCGCGCTCTACGAATTCTACGCGAACGGCACGTTGAAGTCCGAGGGCTCGTCGATCACGGAAGGCATCGGCCAGGGGCGCATCACCGCCAACCTCGAAGGTTTCACGCCCGATTTCTCCTATCACGTCACCGATGCCGAGTCGCTGCCCTACCTCTTCGATCTCGTCCAGAATGAGGGGCTTTGCCTTGGCGGCTCGACGGCGATCAACATTGCCGGCGCGGTGCGTCTTGCGAAGGATCTCGGCCCCGGCCACACGGTCGTGACAATCCTCTGCGACTATGGCAATCGCTATCAGTCCAAGCTCTTCAATCCGGATTTCCTTTCATCCAAGAGCCTTCCCATTCCCGGATGGATGGTCGGCTCGACGGATATCAAGATACCCTACGAACCCGCAGCGTGAGCCTCCATGCCAGTCAATGCCCTCTACCGTGACGACTTCTATCTCTCCACATGCGAAGCGGTCGTCACGGCCGTTCACGAGGACGGGGGCATTGAACTGGACCAGACCTGCTTTTACGCCACATCGGGAGGGCAGCCGGGTGATACCGGTTTCTTCGAACGGGCTGACGGTTCGAAGATAGAGCTTGGGCAAGCCAAACACGGTGCGAGCAAGGACATTATCCTCCATGTGCCGCTCGAGGGGCAACCGCGCGCCGAGATTGGCGAGAAGCTGGTGCTGCATATCGACTGGCCGCGCCGCTACAAGCTGATGCGAATGCATACGGCCTGCCATCTTCTCTCGGTCGTCTGCTCCTATCCGATCACGGGGGCAGCGGTCGGCGAGGATGAGAGCCGCGTCGATTTCGATATGACCGATACGATCGACAAGGACGAGGTGACGGCCAAGCTCATGGATCTCGTCAACCAGAATCATCCGGTCTATCTTCAGTGGATTACGGATGAGGAGCTTGCGGCCAATCCCGGCATCGTCAAATCGAAGAACGTGCGCCCCCCTGTTGGCCTCGGCCGCGTCAGCCTCGTCAGCATCGGCGAGAATTCGGCTGTTGACAGTCAGCCCTGCGGCGGCACGCATGTTTCGGAAACACAGGAAGTCGGCCAGATTCATATTGCCAAGATCGAGAAGAAGGGCAAAGAGAACCGGCGCTTCCGCATTCGCTTCGGCATGCCCGGCGACGAAGCCTGATAGACGATGCCTGCCATTTGGGCCTGATATTTGGGGAGATCATCATGAGTGACACCAAGAGCCGTTTCGTCGTCTCGGCCAACTGGCTGCAGGCTGAACTCGGTAAGTCCGACCTGCGCGTTCTCGACGCATCCTTCTATCTTCCGGCGCAGAAACGCGACGCCGATGCGGAATATGCCGCCGGCCATATTCCCGGCGCGATCCGTTTCGATCAGGACAAGATCGCTGACCATTCGACCAACCTGCCCCACACGATCCCCGCGCCCGATTATTTCGCCGCTCAGGTCGGTAAGCTCGGCATCAGTGAGAACGACCGCATCGTCGTCTATGACGGCATCGGCATGTTCGCCTCGCCGCGCGTCTGGTGGCTGTTCCGTGTGATGGGCGCAAAGAACGTCTTCGTGCTCGATGGGGGGCTGGATGGCTGGAAAGCCGAAGGCCGGCCACTCGAAACCGAGGTGCCGCACCATGCCCCGGCGACATTCAAGACAAATTACGATGCCAGCCGCGTCGTTCATCTCGAGCAGATGCGCGATATCGTAGCCAGCAGCGCCCTACAGATTGCCGATGCCCGCAGCGCCGGGCGTTTCGCCGCCGCAGAGCCCGAACCCCGCGCTGGCATGCGCTCCGGCCATATGCCCGGCGCGCGCAGCCTGCCTTCAGGCGTCTTCGCCAACCAGGGCCGCTTCAAATCGCTGCCGGAATTGAAGCAGACGATCGAAGATGGCGGCATCGACCTTACCAAGCCGGTCGTCACTTCCTGCGGTTCGGGCATTACGGCCGCGATCATCACACTGGCGCTGGAATCGCTCGGCCATACCGACAACAAGCTCTATGACGGCTCCTGGAGCGAATGGGGTAGCCGTGAGGACACGCCCGTCGTCACCGGCCCGCCTGAACCGGTCAAAGCCTGACCGCCATGGGAAAGACGCCCGCCTCGCTCAAGGCCCATATTACGCGGCTTGAAATGGTCGCTCCGCCGAAGGCAAGCCTGCCTGTGCCCGTCAACATCCAGACGGCAATCATGCGCGCGCCAGAAATTCCCCTGGCCTTCTATCGCTATCTTTACCGGCAGGTCGGTGCGCGCTGGCAGTGGGTCGAACGTCTCAGGATGAGCGACGAGGAACTGACCGCGGTGCTGCATGACAAGCGCAACAATATCAGCGTGCTGTACGTCAACGGTGCGCCGGCCGGCTTCTTCGAGTATCTCTGCGAGGACGAGGATACGATCGAGCTCTGCCATTTCGGGCTCTTCGAACATGCGCTCGGCCTCGGTATCGGCAAATGGTTCCTGCTCCAGGCGCTCTACGCCATCTGGACGCTGAACCCGAAGAAGGTCACCACGACCACCAATAATCTCGACCATCCGCGCGCATTGCAGCTCTACCAGATGTTCGGTTTCTCTCCGGTCTCTACCGGCACCGGGATCGTCAGACCGTTGAGCGACAAGGAATTGCTGGAAATAGCCAGAAAAAGCTGACTGCGTTTGCAGGTGCAAACTACCCTTTGCCGGTCCGAAGCAAGAATCGGGTGGCTTGGGCAACCGTCAGCGCAGACACTATGGCAAAGCTCACAAGGAGATTTGCCATGACCAGCATTCAGTTTTCCGCCATGCCGACAGCAGATGCCGAAGCGCTCTGGAGCGGCAGCCATGACGCCTATGACCGTTCACCGGAAATGCTGGTTTCCGACGGCGATGGTTATCCCTGCCGGCACTGCCTGAAAAATATCGGTGCCGGCGAGGAACTCTTCGTCTTCGCCTATCGGCCCTTTCCGGAACTGCAGCCCTATGCCGAGACCGGACCGATCTTCCTGCACAAGCAGCCCTGCAAGCGCTATTCCGCCGACGAGGTTCTGCCTCCGGTGCTGACCACGAGCCCGGATTTCATTGTCCGCGGCTATGGCGAGAACGACAGGATTGTTTACGGCACCGGCGCGGTGACGCCGATCGAGAAAATTCCCGGCTATGCGGCCGAATTGCTCGCGCGGCCCGGCATCGCCTATGTGCATGTACGCTCGGCCCGCAACAATTGCTATCAGTGCCGGATCGACAAAGTAAAAGCGCCGGCCCTTGCGGAATCCGGCGCCCTCGATTGACCTAAAGTCAGTTAGTTTACGCTACGTTCAGCGCGCTTTCCGGGGCAACGGCTTCGTAGCCCAGGGCCTCGGCAACCGGCTTGTTGGTGATACGACCCTTATGAACGTTCAACCCGTTGCGCAGATGCTTGTCCTCGGCAATGGCGCGCAGGCCACGATCGGCAAGCGCCAGGCCGTGGACGAGCGTCGCGTTGTTCAGCGCATGGGCTGACGTGACGGGAACGGCGCCCGGCATGTTGGCGACGCAATAATGCACGACGTCGTCGACGACATAGGTCGGGTCGGAATGCGTCGTGGCGTGCGAAGTTTCAAAGCAGCCACCCTGGTCGATAGCGACGTCGACGATGACGGAACCCTTCTTCATTCCCGAGAGCATTTCACGGGTGACGAGCTTCGGCGCGGCTGCACCGGGGATCAGCACGGCGCCGATGACGAGATCGGCGGAGAAGACTTCTTCTTCCAGCGCCTGGATGCTGGAATAGCGCGTATGGATACGGCCGTTGAAAATATCGTCGAGCTGGCGCAGGCGCGGCAGTGACTTGTCAAGAATGCTGACATCGGCGCCGAGACCGGCAGCCATCTTGGCCGCATGCAGGCCGACGACGCCGCCGCCGATGATGGCGACCTTCGCCGGCAGAACACCGGGCACGCCGCCGAGCAGGATGCCGAGGCCGCCATTGGCCTTCTGCAGCGCCGTGGCGCCTGCCTGGATCGACAGACGGCCGGCAACTTCGGACATTGGCGCCAGCAAAGGCAGGCCGCCACGCTCGTCTGTCACCGTCTCATAGGCAATGGCGGTAACGCCAGATGCCAACAGACCCTTGGTCTGTTCCGGATCGGGCGCGAGATGCAGGTAGGTGTAAAGAAGCTGACCGTCGCGGAGCTGCGCCCATTCCGAAGGCTGGGGCTCCTTGACCTTGACGACCATGTCGCACTTTTCGAAGATATTCTTGGCAGAGGCGGCGATCTTCGCGCCAGCGGCCGCATAGGCAGCATCGTCGGCACCGATGCCGGCACCTGCCTTGGTTTCGACCCAGACCTCGTGGCCGTGGGCGACATATTCTCTCACTGAAGCCGGCGTCAGACCGACGCGATATTCATGGTTCTTGATTTCCTTCGGGCAGCCGACACGCATTCGCGTTCCTCTCATTTTATGTCCGCGTTGCGCGGAACGTTCTCTCGCTCCTGAATCCAAGCACCACAGCCACGAAATGTCCTTGCAAAGAGGATTTGCGCGAAAGCAAAGTTTCGAAGATTATTGCGTCATCCATTCATTTTTCGAAGGTTCTTCGAATGTCTGACCTCGATAATATCGATCTTGCGATTTTGAGGGCGTTGCAGATCAATGCCCGCATCACCAATGCCGAGCTTGCAGACAAGGTGGGACTGTCGCCTTCGGCCTGTTCGCGGCGGCTCGACATTCTTGAAAAGAGCGGTGTCATCGGCGGCTACCACGCCCGACTTTCGCATAAAGCGCTCGACTACAAGATGATCGCCATTGTGCATATCTCGCTATCCGGCCAGTTCGCCAAGACGCTGTCGGAATTCGAGGCGGCGGTGAAGCGCTGTCCGAACGTGCTCGTCTGCTATCTGATGTCCGGTGAATACGACTATATCCTGCGGGTCGCTGCCCGCGATCTGGAAGACTACGAGCGCATCCATCGCGACTGGCTTTCAGCGCTGCCGCATGTGGTGAAGATCAATTCGAGCTTTGCGCTGCGCGAAATCATCGACAGGCCGAATGTCGGTCTCTGAGCCCTTGCAAAGCAACTGAAATCCTGCCCTAGCTAGCGCTGCGGGCATCTCCCGTTTCAACGGCAAGACATGAAATCCAAGACGCACGGTTATATCTTCCTGCTTCTCGCGCTCACGATCTTCTCAGCGCAGGACGCAATCTCGAAGCATCTTGGTTCGATCTATTCGCCCATCTTCGTGACAATGGTCCGCTATTGGGCTTTCGGCCTGTTCACCGTGGTTCTGGCGGCAAGGATGCGCGGCGGTATCGGCGCCACCGCCCGGACGAAGCATCCCTTTCTTCAGTTCTCACGCGGGGTTCTGCTGGCCACGCAGGTGGTGCTGGCAATCACCTGCTTTGCGCTGATCGGCCTTGCGCATTCGCAGGCGATCTTTGCCGCCACTCCCATCATTGTCGCACTGCTTGCCATACCACTCCTTGGCGAGCGGGTCGGCTGGCGCCGCTGGACTGCGATCGGTGTCGGGCTTCTCGGAGTGCTGTTGATCCTTAAGCCGGAAGGCGGATTCTTCGACGTGAATCTGCTTGTTGCGGTCATTTCCTGCTTCAACTTCGCGCTCTATGTGATCGCCACGCGTTACGTGAGCCGGCAGGATTCGGCGATGACGAGCTTTTTCTATACGGGTGTCGTCGGAGCCGCCGTCATGACGCTTGCCGGGCCCTTCTATTGGACGCCGGTATACGGATGGGATTGGATATGGATGCTCGCCGTCTGCCTGACCGGCACGTCGAGCCATTACTTCCTGATCCGCGCCTATGACGCGCTCGATGCGGCAGCAGTTCAGCCGCTCACCTATATCCAACTCGTCTATGCCTCCATCCTCGGAGTGCTCATCTATGGGGAAACACTGACGCTGAACATGATCGTCGGTTCGCTCATCGTGGTCGCAGCGGGTATCTTCACCGTCTGGCGCGAACATGTGGTGGCGCGGCGGGCGGGCGTGCCGAATTGAGACTTTCGCAACAATTTTAGGTAAGCCCCTAAAGGCATTTCAATCTTCGAAGCGTATGTTTTGCCCGAATTCTTCACGGGGACAAGCATGACACGCAATCTCAAGATCTCGGCCCGCAAGACCGACCGCAAGAACTGCCGCGTCTTCGGCAAGATCCGTTATCTGAACAGCCAAGTGGATGCCCGCATCCTCGATCTTTCCACCACGGGTGCAGCACTCGAGGTCAAGGCGCCGCTTTATGCAGCCTCGGGCAGCAAGGTGCGCATCGAAGCTGACGATCTCGGCATGCTGGAAGGCGTCGTGCGCTGGAAACACAATGGCCGCGTCGGCATCCAGTTCGACGTGAATTCCAATGCCCGCGCGCTCGTTGCCTCCTATTTCCGCTTCTTCCACCGCGAAGTGCCACGCGTTCGGTAACGCTTTCCGAGACGATGCCGCTTCCTTGGCATCGTCTTTGCCGTTCTGTCATTTTCACGATGTACTCCTTGGCCAATCATCCTAAGTTCATCGAACCGGGTGGTGCATGATGTCAAAAGGAGTGTTTCCATGTCTTCCATTTTCGATGTGCCTTCGATGAGCCGCCGTTCGCTGCTCGGCGGTCTTGCCGCCACTTCTGCCCTGGTGCTGCTGCACCCATTCAGCGCCCGTGCCGCCTCCAACCAGGCACATCTGCGGCTCATGGAAACGACCGACATTCACGTCAATGTCTTCCCCTACGATTATTACGCCGACAAGCCGAACGACACGATGGGCCTGTCGCGCACGGCAGCGATCGTCGACAATATCCGTGCAGAAGCCGCCAACTCGCTACTGATCGACAATGGCGACGTGCTGCAGGGCAATCCGATGGGCGACTACATGGCCTATCAGCATGGCATGAAGGACGGCGACGTCCATCCGGTGATCAAGGCGATGAACACGCTCGGCTATACGGTCGGTACGCTCGGGAATCACGAGTTCAACTACGGCCTCGACTTCATGTTCAAGGTACTGTCAGGCGCGAACTTCCCCTTCGTCTGCGCCAACCTGACCAAGGGCCAGCTCGCCTCGGACCCGAAGCAGGACGAACTCTTCTTTAAGCCCTACATCATCGTCGAAAAGCAGATCAAGGATGGCGCCGGCAATGAAAGCCCTGTTAAAATCGGCTTCATCGGCTTCGTACCGCCGCAGATCATGCTGTGGGACATCAAAAACCTGGAAGGCAAGGCCCAGACGCGCGATATCGTCCAGGCCGCGAGGGCCTGGGTCCCAGCCATGAAGGAAGCCGGCGCCGATATCGTCATCGCGCTTTCCCATTCCGGCATTGACGGTTCCGCCCCCTCCGAAAAGATGGAAAATGCCTCGCTGCATCTTGCTGCCGTCGAGGGCATCGATGCGATCTTCACCGGTCACCAGCATCTTGTCTTCCCCGGTCCGAAGACCTGGGATGGCATTGGTAACGCCGATCCGGTCAAGGGCACGCTGCATGGCAAGCCCGCCGTCATGGCCGGCTTCTGGGGCTCGCATCTCGGCCTGATCGACCTTCTGCTGGAGAAGGACGGCAACAGTTGGAAGATCGTCGCCTTCACCTCCGAAGCACGGCCGATCTACCATCGCGACGACAAGAAGAAGGTCGTTGCCGATGTCGCCGACAAGAAGGAAGTCGTGGAGGCCGCCAAGACTGAGCATGAGGCAACGCTTGCCTATGTCCGCACACCTGTCGGCAAGACCTCCGCGCCGCTCTATTCCTACTTCGCGCTGGTCGCCGACGACCCGTCCGTGCAGATCGTTTCACAGGCACAGACCTGGTACATCAAGCAGATGCTGGCCGATACGCAGTTCAAGGATCTGCCGGTTCTTTCGGCCGCAGCGCCCTTCAAGGCCGGCGGTCGCGGCGGTGCCGACTACTATACGGACGTCCCGGCTGGCGATATCGCCATCAAGAATGTCGCCGATCTCTACCTCTATCCGAATACGGTTCAGGCCGTCGCCATCACCGGTGCGCAGGTGAAGAACTGGCTGGAAATGTCAGCCGGCATGTTCAACCACATCGAGCCCGGCTCAAAGGACGCGCTTCTGCTCAACAACGACTTCCCGTCCTACAATTTCGACGTCATCGACGGTGTGACCTATCAGATCGACCTGTCGCAGCCGCCGAAATATGATTCGTCGGGCAAGGCCGTCAATCCGGACTCCAACCGAATCCAGAACCTCGCCTTCGAGGGCAAGCCGATCGATCCGGCGCAGAAGTTCGTCGTCGTTTCCAACAACTACCGTGCAGGCGGCGGCGGCAGCTTCCCGGAAATCGCCTCCGATAAGGTGATCTTCCAGGCCCCGGATACCAACCGTGACGTCATCGTCCGCTTTGTCCATGATCAGGGTACGATCAACCCTTCCGCCGACGGCAACTGGACGTTCAAGCCCCTGCCCGGCACGACCGTCGTGTTCGAAAGCGGCCCGAAGGCCAAGCAGTACCTCGCCGACGTCAAGAGCGTGAAGATCGAAGATGCAGGCGAAGGCGCCGAGGGCTTCGCGAAGTTCAGGCTGGTCCTTTAGGCGAAGATATCGAGGAAGGCGCGGCGCCCGCGCCTTCCTTCATTCGGCCGCGAGCGGCATACTAGGTTCACGTAATTCTGCAATCTGAGCGTGTAAATCGGCTTGGCTCGGGCAGGCGGAAAGCCTCGTACGGAACGCGTCGATCATCCAGGTGGCGGCGGGTCCGGGCGGGTTGGCGGGCCGGCGCATCGAATAGATCGGATATTCCCCCTGTTCGTAGGCATCCAGATCGAGATGGACGAGCGCACCGCTCAGGAGATCGTCATGGATCAGGGACGCCGGAAGACCACCCCAGCCAAGGCCGGCCTTGATGAGCTGGTGCTTCGTCGCAATATCGCTGACGCGCCATGTCTTGTAGGATAGAACGTTGAAATCGCGCCCCTTCGTCAGGCCCGACGCATCGGTGACGACGAGCTGCACTTCCTCGCGCACGTCACCGAGCGTGAGCGGCCGGTCGGCTCGGGCAAGCGGGTGGCTCTGCGCGGCAACGGGCATCATGAAGGAATGACCGATCCGCTCCGTGACGATCGAATCGTCCTGCTTCAGGACTGCGCCACCGATCCCGATCGTCGCCTTGCCGCTCAGGACGAGATCCATGACCATTCCGAGTTCACCGACGTTGAGGCTCAACGAAACGGACGGAAACACCTCGCGGAATTCACGCAGCACGTCCACCATGGCACGTGAAGGCACCATGACGCTGATGGCTACGGAAACCTCCGCTTCGAGCCCTTCTCTCAGGCTCTTGACGCGCGCCCGCATGACCTGCAGGTCGCCCAGGATGCGCCGCGCATCCTCCAGCATCGCCCTGCCCGCTTCCGTCAGCTTCGGCTGGCGCGCACCGGAACGCTCGAAAAGCGGCACCTCGAGCTGTGCCTCCAGATTGGCGATCGTATAGCTGACGACCGATTGCGCACGGTTCAGTGCGCGCGAAGCGGCCGAGAAGCTGCCGGTTTCGGCAACGGTCAAAAACACCTGCAATTGGTCCAAGGTCGGGTTCGGAAGCATCTTCCATCCATTCCATCGATAATTTTGATCTACATTATCCCAGTTTTTTCGATAATCGGCCAGCCCTATTTCTTCTCTCGACGCAGCGGACTGCCGCTCCCAACGGGCCGCTGAAACCCAATTCGAGAGGAAATTCAACTATGTCTTCCATTCTTCTTCTGACGTCCAGCCCGCGTTCGGAGTCTCTTTCCACTTCAATCGCCGTGGAGCTCGCCGATAAACTCAAGGCTCAGAACCCCGGTAGCGTCGTCGTGCGCCGCGACCTTGCTGCAAACCCGCTGCCGCACATCGACGATCTCTTCACCGGCGCCATCCGCAAGCCGCCGGAAGCCCGTACCGCCCAGGAAACTGTTGCCGTCAAGACTTCCGACGAACTCGTCAACGAACTGCTCGCAGCCGACAGCATCGTCATCGGCACCGGCCTGATCAACTTCAACATCTATTCTTCGTTGAAGACCTGGATCGATAATGTGGCCCGCGCCGGCCTCACCTTCAAGTACACTGAAAGTGGCCCGGTTGGCCTCGCCACCGGCAAGAAGGTCTATGTCGTCCTCGCTTCCGGCGGCGTGTATTCCCAGGGTCCGGCTGCCGGCATGAACCATGCCGTCCCGTATCTGAAGTCGGTTCTCGGCTTCCTCGGCATTACCGACATTGAAACCATCTATGTCGAAGGCCTGGCCTTCGGCCCGGAAGCTGCGGAAAAGGCCATCGGCGCCGCCAAGTCGCGCGTCGAGGAACTCGCTCTCGCTGCCTAAAGCGTGTCGCGATCTTTCAGATCGCTTGCCACGCTTCAGATCTTTGTTCGATGCATGTCGTTATCGCAAAACCGCTGCACACTTTTGCGCTACATGCTTTAACCGACAAATTCAAAAGTTCCACTCGAGGGGGCCGGTGCAAGCCGGCCCTTTCATTTTGCCGAGAAACCATCGACGAAGGACCGGACCGTCTCCAGGATTTCTTCAGGGAGTTTTTCGTCGTCGGCAATGCGTGCAAGGCCGATCGCCCCGGTCATCAGGCACGAAACGATGATTGCCTTGCGGCGCGCTTCCGCCTCGTCGGCCGCGTTCATACGGCCTGTCATATTTCCGAGATTTGTCTTCAGCTGTTCCGTCGCAAGCGAGCGGCATTTCTCACCGCTGCGGGCAAGATCAGCGGTAAGCGCGGCAAAGGGGCAACCGCCGCTTACGTCATCGCGATGGATCTCGCTCAGGTAATTGGCGGAATATTCCGCCATCGGAATATCTGCCGGTGCCCTGCCCTCTGAACGCACCTTCGCTTCCCAGGAGCCGAAAGCCAGTTTCATGGCTTCGGCCACCATCTCGTCACGCGACGCAAAATGCTTGTAGAAACCGCCGACCGTCAGGCCCGCCTCCTTCATCAGGTCGGCCACGCCGAGCCCTTCCAGTCCTCTCTCTCGCAGGCGCTTCGAAGCGATCTCGACGATCCTGTCGTGCGTCTTCTGCTTTTCCAGTTGCGAATGACCCATCGAAAATCTCCCGATATGCGGACTTGACTCAATTGGATTACAATCATAATCCTTCTAGATGTCGATCATAATCTAGATCGAGCCGTTTTCCAATAGGAGCCATTCCATGCGTCTCAAGAACAAGATCGCGCTCATTACCGGCGGTAACAGCGGCATCGGACTTGCCACCGCCAAGGTGTTTCTCGCCGAAGGTGCCAAGGTAATCATTACCGGCCGCAATCCGGAAACACTCGCTGCAGCCGAAAAGGCGCTTGGTGGGCAGGTGCTGGCGCTGAAGATCGATCTCACCGACGTTGCGGCAGCGGAAAAGATCTTCGCCGAGGCCGCTTCAAAGGTCGGCAAGTTCGATATCGTCTTTGCCAATGCCGGCATCGGCGGCGCGACGCCTCTCGGTCAGACCTCGCTGGAACAGTTCGAGAAGATCATCAGCACCAACCTGACCTCGGTCTTCTTCACGGTCCAGTCCGCGTTGCCGCATCTGAACGATGGCGCTTCGGTTATTCTCAACGGCTCCGTCCACGCCGTTCTCGGTGCGCCGGGCTGGTCGGCCTATGCCGCCACGAAGGGCGCCGTGCGCTCCATGACCCGCAACCTCGCCTCCGAGCTTGCGCCGCGCGGTATCCGCGTCAATCAGGTAACGCCGGGCGGCACACGCACGCCGATCTGGTCGCCCTATGCGCAGTCGGAAGATGCGATGACGGCACTGGAAGAAAAGCTCGGGAACATGAGCGCGCTCGGCCGCATGAGCGAAGCAGACGAGATCGCAAAGGCCGCGCTCTATCTCGCCTCCGACGATTCCAGCAATGTCACGGGGATCGAAATTACCGTCGACGGCGGTATGACGAGCGCTCCCTCCGGCGCCAAGATTTTCCGCGCCGCCTGAGCGAACGGAAGCTAGCCGACTTTGACGACACCGGAGCGGCCGACAACACAGTTGCGGCCGCTCTTCTTTGCCTCGTAGAGGCGGCTGTCTGCCGCAGACAGCACGGTGGTGAAGCTGATGCCATCCTCGTCGGCGGTTGCAACCCCTATGCTCACCGATACCGATGCATCATCGGGCGTCTTTACACTGGTCACGATCGTCCAGCGCAGGCGCTCGGCGAGCAGCAAGCCTTCGTCATGACCCGTGCCGGGGCAAACGGCGACAAACTCTTCGCCGCCAAAACGGAAGATACGATCGCTCGAGCGCAGCGTCATTCCGAGCCTCGCGGCAATGGCCTTTAGAACCTCGTCGCCCTGAAGATGGCCGAAGCCATCATTGACGTCCTTGAAATGGTCGGCATCGATAATGAGAACGGTGGCATACTGGCCCTGCCGAAGCGCCTCACGCACCATCAGCGGTGCCTCCAGCTCCATGCGGCTGCGGTCATAGACGCCGGTCAGCATGTCGCGGCCGGTTCGCTCCAGTAGGTCGTTATAACGCTCACGGAATGTCAGATCGCCAAAGAGGTCGCTGATCGAGCGGGCGGAAGCGGCAACGCCGTCCCGGCGGATATGGTATTCATAGATGGCAAACATCAGAGAATAGAGGCAGACGGCCAGCATCTTGGCTTTCCATCCCGCCCAGAAGGCCGTCATCGGAACGCCCATGAAATAGTGCAGCCCGCTGAAGAATAGGATCTGGTCAAAGGTCAAAAGCACCAGGCCAGAGGTCATGAAACGCAGCACCACGCGCCGGCGCATGAAGTCGCCAAGCTTCTCGTAAAGCAGGATGATGCCGAGCGAGTCGAGGTAGAGGATTGCCGTTCCCCACACCATCAGCCAGCCCATTTCCTTCAGGAAATTGACGTCTGCCGGATGGCCGGGCGACAGTTCCAGCGGCTGATGAAGCTGCAGCACCCAGGCAATGGCGACGGTCAGGAGATTACCGAGAAACAGACCATAGATCGGCTGGCGGACGGTTGCCGCATCCTCCTGCAGGTAGAGCATGAGGATCATCATCAGCTTACCGGAAAAGAAGATCGAAGACCCCGGCGAGACGTTCCCGAACGGCAGGGAAACATAGAAGACCGCGGCGAGATAGGTCTCCATGAAATGCATGACGCCGAGCGCAGTCAGGAAGACGCCCAATCCGAGGCGTTGGCGAAAATGCAGGAGACTGACCATCAGCACGAAATAGCCGACAGCTTCGACGATGAAGAGCGCGGCGTTGAAGAGCTCCATTACGGCCCTCCGCCGACAGGACCGCGCGAGACAGCAGCAGCCGCTGCGGCAGATCTTCTGGTCAATCGTCCGGAAAGTTCAAACACAAGCGGCGCCCTGCAAAACCTGCAGGCGCCACCTTCACCAAAATCCTTTAAGATTAGGTGAGCAAACCAGCAGTTTCCGTCACGGAAATGCTGTCATAGTTTTGAAAAACAACGGGAAATTTGGTCTTAAACAAGACTTGCCGGCTAACGGCGCTCAGACCTGCCGAAGCTTCTCGCCATCGCCGAAGAGAGAAGGGCCGTGCTGATCAATGATCTGGTGCGCCTTGCGCACCGTGCATTCGATCGCATCATCGGACGAGGAAAAGAGATCGGCGCGAATGAACTTGCGCACAAGAACGTCCTCACCAACCTTCTTTTCGATGCGGCCGGCCAGACGATACTGGCCGCCTTCCTTCTGCGGCTCGGCATAGATGGTGCAATCGCCATAGAGCTGCGGCTCGCCGGAAGGACCCGCAGATGCCTCGTTGGAGGATTTACCGCCGCCGGAGAAGACCGAAAGAATGTTTGAAAGGAACGAAGCCATAATTCGCCTTTAGCACGCAGTGCAGTGGACGCAAAGTCAAATGATCAGGTTTGCGAGGATCTCGTTTTCGGTAATGTCCTCGAACCCCATGCCTGACCTTTCGAAATTGGCGACGAGCGTCGCGAAGTTTTCCGGAGCCGTCGTTTCGATGCCGATCAGGATCGAACCGAAATTGCGCGCCGATTTCTTGAGATATTCGAAGCGGGCGATATCGTCATGCGGTCCGAGAAGATTGAGGAAGTCGCGCAGCGCGCCGGGGCGTTGGGCAAGGCGCAGGATGAAGTATTTCTTCAAGCCGGCGTAGCGCATGGCGCGTTCCTTGACATCGGGCAGCCGCTCGAAATCGAAATTGCCACCCGAGACGACGGCAACGATCGTCTTGCCCTTGATGGCCTGGCGATCCATGGCGGCGATCGCCGTCAGCGACAGGGCGCCGGCCGGCTCCAGCACCACGCCTTCGACGTTCAGCATCTCCTGAATGGTGACGCAGATGGCGTTTTCCGGCATCAGCTTGACCTGATCAGGCGAAAACGTCTTCAATGCTGCGAAGTTCAGGTCGCCGATACGAGCGACCGCCGCACCATCGACGAAATTGTCGACTTTGGGGAGCGTCACCAGTTGCCCCGCCTCGAGGCTGCGGCGAAGGCTCGGCGCGCCGGCAGGTTCGGCAAAGACGAAGTCGGATTGCGGCACGATGCCATCGAGAAAGCCGGTGATACCAGCGGCAAGGCCGCCGCCGCCGACCGGCAGGACGACCATGTCAGGCACCGTGCCTTCAGGAAGCTGCTGCATGATTTCTGCGGCGACAGTCGCCTGCCCCTCGATGATATCGACGTGGTCGAATGGCGGCACCATGACGCCGCCGATCGCCTCCACATGGTCGCGGGCAGCCTGATAGCACTGATCGAAGAAATCGCCGATGAGTTCAATGGTGATGAAGCCGGCGCCAAACATGCGAGTCTTGTCGATCTTCTGCTGCGGCGTGGTAACCGGCATGAAGACGACACCCGGCACGCCGAAATGGCGGCACACGAACGCAAAACCCTGCGCGTGATTGCCGGCGGACGCGCAGACGAAGGTCTTGCCGCCCGCGCCCTCGGCGATCGCCTTGCGGAAGAAATTGAACGCGCCGCGGATCTTGTAGGATCGCACCGGCGAAAGATCCTCGCGCTTCAGCCAGATATCGGCGCCATAGCGAGCGGAAAGGTGATCATTAAGCTGCAGCGGCGTGGCGGGGAAAAGGCTGCGCATCGCCTCTTCGGCGCCTTCGACATCGTGTCTTGTCACGTGCGTTCGTCCATTTTTCAGAAATCCAACGCCGCTATGACACAGCCAGCCAGCGGAAAGAAGCCCGTTTGCGCCATTTGCGGTTCGCTCGATGAAAGGCTTCCTTAAGTGCGTCTTCAGATCACGCCCACTATCCACGTCACGTGGACGGCTTTTAACTTGATGGCGCATAGCGATTGCTAATATGACGACATCATGACATCCAAGATCGCAAAGCCACTGGCCTGGCTTCTTCTCGCCTTCATCGTGTTCGTGACAGTTTCGCCGATCGAATTGCGACCACACACGATCGAGACACCGGATATTGACCGTGCCGCGGCTTACCTGGCGGCAGGACTGGCTTTCGCTCTTGCTTATCCGAGACGATGGAAGACAGTCGCCGTGCTGCTGATCTTCGGTGCCATCGCGATCGAATATCTGCAGTACCTGTCGCCGACGCGGCATGCGCGCCTTCACGATGCAGGCGTCAAGGCAATGGGCGCGGCACTCGGCCTGATCACTGGCTGGGTCTTCAACAAATGGCGTCAAGCGAAAACCGGGGCGGATGCCGCCGCGTAATTTGCCAGACGCTGACAAGGGACTTGGACGTTAAAGCCCGCGTATCTGCAAGGCCCAGAAGAACAGTGGCACTGCTGCCACCACCGTTGCCATTAGTAGAACGGCACTCATTTTGAAAAGTCTGACGCGCCGCGTTCTTGCTCCATCCCAATCGTAAACCATCGTCTTACTCCCACTAAGACAATACCTACTCAACCGCACAGTGCCTACATTTCTTGCACCGTTGAGACCACAGACAAGCGCTGCCTATGGTTCATTCATCTTATACAAGCACATTCGAACGCGTTTATGAAGATGGTGCGAGCGACGGGGATCGAACCCGTATAGCCTAAGGCCGAGAGATTTTAAGTCTCTTGCGTCTACCAGTTTCGCCACGCTCGCGCGCCGTCCAGATCAACGACTTGGGCGGATTCGTCAAGAAAATGTTTGCGCGACCCACGGCGACCGGAGAGCCTACCTAAGGTATCACCGTGTCAAAATAAAACGGCGGCCCCAAGGACCGCCGTCTCACAGAAAGATTTTAGCTGAACTCAGGCGAGCTTTGCAGTGATCTTGGCGACATGTGCGCCCTGATACTTGGCAGCTTCAAGCTCGATTGCCGAAGGCTGGCGCGAGCCGTCGCCGTTGGTGATAGTGGATGCGCCGTAGGGCGAGCCGCCCTTGACTTCTTCCGTGCCCATCTGCCCCTGGAAAGCATAGGGAAGGCCGACATAGGCCATGCCGTGATGCAGGAAGGTCGGGACGAAGCCGAGGATCGTCGATTCCTGGCCACCGTGCTGCGTGGCGGACGAGGTGAACATCGAGCCGACCTTGCCGACGAGCTTGCCGGTGAACCACAGGCTACCGGTCTGGTCCCAGAAATTGCGCATCTGCGAAGCGACCGTGCCAAAACGCGTGCCGGCGCCGACGATGATCGCATCGTAATCAGGCAGTTCGTCAACGGTGGCGATCGGCGCTGCCTGGTCGACCTTGTAGTAGGATGCTTTGGCGACTTCTTCCGACACCAGTTCCGGAACGCGCTTGACGACGACATCAGCGCCGGCGGATTTCGCGCCTTCGGCTACGGCATATGCCATGGTTTCGATGTGGCCATAAGCCGAGTAGTAGAGGACGAGAATCTTCGCCATTGTTATCTCCATCAAAGGATTGATTGAATTTCCTGACCGCAAGGGTTCTATCAGCGCATCCGGTTGAACACAGCCCTGCCCCGAAGAACTCACTGTTCACTGGCTGTAGACGAAAATTCACTTGCCCTTTCGTTTGGGGTTGAACGAGCCTTCAGTTTAGCCGCTTTGCCGTTTGCAAAACGGCTAAACGACGCTACCTATTTGCAAGCTTCACACCACGGAATATCCCCATGAGCAATGAGACCGTCGTTACCGCCGCCATGCTAGCCATCGGCGACGAGCTTCTTTCCGGCCGTACCAAGGACAAGAATATCGGCCACCTCGCCGACATGCTGACCATCTCGGGCATAGACCTGAAGGAGGTTCGCATCGTCGCCGACGAGGAGGATGCGATCGTTGAGGCGCTAAACGCGCTCCGCGGCAAATACGACTATGTCTTCACCTCCGGCGGCATCGGACCGACGCATGACGATATCACTGCGGATGCCGTCTCGAAGGCTTTCGCCGTGCCCTGCGAACATGATGCGGCGGCGATGGCGCTGCTCGCCGAGATGTACAGGCGCCGCGAGATGGAATTCACCGAGGCTCGTCAGCGCATGGCACGCATGCCACGCGGTGCAGCCCATATCGCCAACCCGGTTTCGACCGCGCCCGGTTTTGTCATCGGCAATGTCTATGTGATGGCCGGCGTTCCGCAGGTGTTTCAGGCGATGGTCGACAATGTGCTGCCGACGCTGCGGACGGGCACGCCCGTCGTCTCGCTCGCCATCGCCTGCCCATATGGCGAAGGGGAGATAGGCACGCCGCTGGCGGCGATCCAGAAGGCGCATCCGGAGACCAGCATCGGCTCCTATCCGCGTTACGTGGGGCAGAAATTTTCGACCGAGATCGTGGTGCGTGGTCGCTCGCAGGATATAGTCGAGGCTGCGGGTGCGGACGTGCGGGCCATGATCGAGGATATCAGACGCAGGAAGGACATTGCCGAAAACCATTCGGCGGAAGCGTGAAGACTGTGTGCGGCCTTGATCCCGGTCAAGGAACCGCCCCGCATTCCCGAGCATTTCTTTCCTCGCGGACCATCATTTCAGCCGCAACGGAGAATTGATATGTCTTATAAAACCATTCTCGCCATTCTGGATACAGCAGACAATAGTGGCGCTGTTGCCGATTTCGCCTTTGCCATCGCCGCAGAAAGCGGCGCCCATGTGATCGGCCTACATGCCGAAACGATCGCCGCCGTCCCGCTGGTCGCGCCGATGGAAATTCCCGATCCGGTCGCCGTGCAGGCGCTTCAGGACATGGCCCATGCCGAGACCATCGAGGTCGAGCGTATCTTCCGTGCCCGTGCCGATGCTGCAGGCGCTTCCTTCGAATGGCGAGCTTTTGTGACGTCGACCGGATACGGCTCTGCACCGCTGATCGAAAGCGCGCGCAGTGCCGACCTGCTGATCGCCTCGCAGGCTGATCCGGCACGGCCCTCCGACAGCCACGTGGACGTCGACGAATTCCTGTTCGAGAGCGGCCGGCCGGTGCTGATGATCCCCTACATCATCCGCCAGCCGAAGCCGATCAAGCGTGTGCTGATTGCCTGGAACGGCTCGAAGGAAGCAACGCGAGCCTGCTTCGATGCCCTGCCGATATTGAAGGCCGCTGAAGCCGTAGAGATCTTCTCCGTCGATCCGGCCGAGACCGCAACCCGATCGGCGACGACTGCCGGCGCGGAGATCGCCGCAACGCTTGCACGCCACGGCGTGAACGTGACGCTCGCCACGGCCGCAAGTGGCGACAAGAACGCCTCGCACGTCATCGAGAACCGGCTTTCGGACGACAGCATCGACCTTCTCGTCATGGGTGCCTACACGCATTCCTGGCTGTGGCAGACGATCTTCGGTGGCACGACGAAGACACTTTTGCAGTCCATGACGGCGCTGACATTGCTGTCGCGTTAACGTCGCTCTTGCGTTTTGCCTCCAAATCCCGCTAATTGCGGCGACCGATGATATCAGGCTTCGGCATCCATCGCGCAGTTCCGGCTGCGCGATTTGCGTTTTGCCAGCCGATACCCACGCGGTCGCCGGCAAACGGCGTGTTGTTTTTTCATGCCGCGGAGTAACCCGATGTCCCTTCCCGATAAAGCCTTCCCCGTTTCCTGGGATCAGTTCCACCGTGATGCGCGTGCGCTTGCCTGGCGGCTTGCCGGACTCGGCCAGGAGTTCAAGGCGATCGTCTGTATCACCCGTGGCGGCCTCGTTCCGGCGGCGATTATTTCGCGCGAGTTGAACATCCGCCTCATTGAGACGGTCTGCGTCGCGTCCTATCACGACTACGTCAATCAAGGCGACATGGTGCTGCTCAAGGGCATTGCGCCTGAACTGATGGAAAACGGCGGCGAAGGCGTGCTTGTCGTCGACGATCTCACGGATACCGGCAAGACAGCCGCTCAGGTGCGTGGCATGCTGCCGAAGGCGCATTTCGCCTGCGTCTACGCCAAGCCGAAGGGCGTGCCGACGATCGATACCTTCATCACCGAAGTCAGCCAGGACACCTGGATCTACTTCCCCTGGGATATGGGCTTCACCTACCAGGAGCCGATCGCCAAGGGCGCTCGCGGCTAACAGCCCATGCCGCGAGTAACCTCCGGCTTTACGACCGAAAATTGTCCCAATATTTGTCTCCCCGATAGCAGCTTCCAGCCCCGTTCGGTAACGTCCATTTTATTTTATTAGCATAGGCTCAGGCAACTACCGGTCGCAATAACCGGATATAAAGTGTAGCTGAATGCGGTTGGGGAAACGCAATGGCGTGCTGGGGCAAGATACGAACGGCAGCGGCCTTCGGGCTGATCGGCTGCCTGTTTCCTTATACGCCTGCCGGGGCCGAGCCGGCCTATATCAGCGTCGTGCGCGAATATGTCGAAACATTCGTCCGGCCGGTGGTTAAGGCTCCCGTCGTCCTGAAGGCGATCGAGGAGCAGAACGCCAGATTCAGCGATGTCAGCGAGATGGACATGCGGGTGCTGGACGAAACCTACCAGGCGGAGGTCGCCCAGGGCAATTTCCAGATGGTCAGGGCGCTGGTGGCGAAATCCGTCTCGCATTATCTCAAATCGAAGCAGGATGATTCGCAGGGAACGATCCTCGAATTCTTCGTCACCGACTGTCACGGGCTGAATGTCGGACAGAGCACCATCACGACAGACTACTGGCAGGGCGACGAGGATAAGTTTCTGCAAACCTTCGCCCGCGATTCGCAGGAGATCTATATCAGCCCGGCGGAGCGCGACGAGTCGACCCAGCTTCTGGAAACCCAGGCAAGCTTCGTGATCACCGACGAGGCGGGCAAGCCGATCGGCACGGCGACCGTCACGATTGCCATCGACGCCCTCTAGAAAGTGCTGATTTCCCTCAACGAATCGCCATGCGCATTTGCGTCTCAAAAGCCATCCTAACTTTTACCGCAGCCGGTTTTTTTGGCATTCCGGCCTCTTCCTAGCCTGGTCGTTGCTGCAAGCCCTTGTATTTTCAGGCTTACCCGACTTTCCCCAGTCTTCACAAGGCCATCCACAAGATGTTGTGGTTAGCATTCGGTTAAGTTCCACCCCTTGACGGAATCAGCCGTTTCAAACTTAATGTTTCAGATGTTGCGGCGGCGACTGAACCGGAGGTAACGAGACCGGTTCTCCCAAGGAAAATTAAACGCAGAATCAGGGTGTTGGACCGCCGAACGCGGTGACGCCTGCAGGATTTTTTGCGCCTTTTTCCAGCCTCAAAAAGCGACATCGGGGACTGGTAAAAATAAGCTGTTAACACTATATTTAGTGTTTGCAGCCAGCCTCACCACAAGATACAGGACAGACATCTCCGGATGACATCCTGTCACAAGACGGAACGAGCACTGGCCGCGCGAAGGGACAACGCGTAGCCGGACGGGAATTTTGCGCCCTTTCGGGTGCCAACAAGAGGTTAAGAACATGCGCATCGAACGTCGGTTTACGAAGGCTGGTCAAGGCGCCTATGCGGATATCGAATTCCGCAAGGCGACGAGCGAGATCAAGAACCCGGATGGGTCGATCGTTTTCCGCCTCGAGAACATCGAAGTTCCCGCGCAGTTTTCCCAGGTCGCCACCGACGTCCTGGCGCAGAAATACTTCCGCAAGGCCGGTGTCCCTGCCCGCCTGAAGAAGGTTGAGGAGAACAGTGTCCCCTCCTTCCTGTGGCGCTCCGTTGCCGACGACGCTGCGCTGAAGGATTTGCCGAAGGACGAACAGACCGGCTCGGAAATCGACGCGCGCCAGGTCTTCGATCGTCTCGCCGGCACCTGGACCTATTGGGGCTGGAAGGGCGGCTATTTCTCTTCCGAGGAAGATGCGGCAGCGTTCAAGGATGAGCTTGCCTATATGCTCGCCACGCAGCGCGTTGCCCCGAACTCCCCGCAGTGGTTCAATACCGGCCTGCACTGGGCCTATGGCATCGACGGCCCCGGCCAGGGCCATTTTTATGTCGATCCCTTTACCGGCAAGATTACCAAGTCCAAGTCTGCCTACGAACATCCGCAGCCGCATGCCTGCTTCATTCAGTCCGTCGAAGACGATCTCGTCAACGAAGGCGGCATCATGGACCTCTGGGTTCGTGAAGCGCGTCTCTTCAAATACGGCTCCGGGACCGGCTCCAACTTCTCCATGCTGCGCGGCGAAGGCGAAAAGCTTTCCGGCGGCGGCCGCTCCTCCGGCCTTATGAGCTTCCTGAAAATCGGCGACCGGGCTGCCGGCGCCATCAAGTCTGGCGGTACGACACGCCGTGCGGCCAAGATGGTCGTCGTCGATATCGACCATCCCGATATCGAGGAATACATCAACTGGAAGGTCAAGGAAGAGCAGAAGGTTGCCGCTCTCGTGACCGGCTCCAAGGTCGTCGCCCAGCATCTGAAGGCGATCATGAAGGCCTGCGTCAATTGCGAAGGCGACAATGGCGACTGCTTCGACCCTGCCAAGAACCCCGCCCTGAAGCGCGAAATCCGCGCTGCCAAGAAGGATCAGGTTCCGGAAAACTATGTCCAGCGCGTCATCCAGTTCGCCCGCCAGGGCTACAAGGACATGGAGTTCAAGACCTACGACACGGACTGGGATTCGGAAGCCTATCTCACCGTTTCGGGCCAGAACTCCAACAACTCCGTCTCGATCAAGGACAACTTCCTGCGCGCTGTCGAGGAAGATGGCGATTGGAACCTGACCGCCCGCAAGGACGGCCGGGTGATGAAGACGCTGAAGGCCCGCGATCTCTGGGAAACGATTTCCTATGCCGCCTGGGCATCGGCCGATCCGGGCATCCACTTCAACACGACGATGAACGACTGGCACACATCGCCGGCCGGCGGCCCGATCCGGGGCTCGAACCCGTGCTCGGAATATATGTTCCTCGACGACACCGCCTGCAATCTTGCCTCGTTGAACCTCCTGCAGTTCAAGGACAAGGCGACGAAGCGCATCAATATCGGCGACTACGAACATGCCGTTCGTCTGTGGACCGTCGTGCTCGAAGTCTCGGTCATGATGGCGCAGTTCCCGTCGAAGCGCATTGCCGAGCTTTCCTACGAATACCGCACGCTCGGCCTCGGCTACGCCAATATCGGCGGCCTGCTGATGTCGACGGGTATCCCTTATGACAGCTCCGAGGGCCGCGCCATTGCCGGTTCGCTGACGGCGATCATGACCGGCGTCTGCTACGCGACATCGGCCGAAATGGCTGCCGAACTCGGACCATTCCCGAACTTCGCGCCGAACCGCGAGCACATGCTTCGCGTCATCCGCAACCACCGCCGCGCTGCGCATGGCGAAAACACAGGCTACGAGGCGCTTTCCGTGAACCCGGTCGCGCTGATCCATTCGGAAAACCCCGACCAGGATCTCGTAGCCCATGCGAAGTCTGCCTGGGACAAGGCGCTTGAGCTCGGCGAAAAGCACGGCTACCGCAACGCGCAGGTCTCGGTTATCGCACCGACCGGCACGATCGGCCTCGTCATGGATTGCGACACGACCGGCATCGAGCCTGACTTCGCTCTGGTGAAGTTCAAGAAGCTCGCCGGCGGCGGCTACTTCAAGATCATCAACCGCGCCGTTCCGGATGCGCTGCGCACGCTCGGCTATTCCGAAAGCCAGATCGCCGAGATCGAAGCCTATGCTGTCGGCCACGGCAATCTGAACCAGGCTCCGGCCATCAATCCCTCGACGCTGAAGACCAAGGGCTTTACCGACGAGAAGGTGGAAGCCGTCAATGCCGCTCTGAAGAGCGCCTTCGATATCAAGTTCGTCTTCAACCAGTGGACGCTCGGCGCCGACTTCCTCAAGACCACTCTGAAGGTCTCCGACGAACAGCTCGGCGACATGAGCTTCAGCCTGCTCGACCATATCGGTTTCTCGAAGAAGGACATCGAGGCTGCCAACATCCATGTTTGCGGTGCGATGACGCTGGAAGGCGCGCCTTTCCTCAAGAAGGAGCACCTGCCGGTTTTCGATTGCGCCAATCCGTGCGGCAAGATCGGCAAGCGTTATCTCTCGGTCGAAAGCCATATCCGCATGATGGCGGTTGCCCAGCCCTTCATCTCGGGTGCGATCTCCAAGACGATCAACATGCCGAACGAGGCGACCGTCGAGGATTGCAAGAACGCCTACATGATGTCCTGGAAGCTCGGCCTGAAGGCGAACGCCCTCTACCGTGACGGCTCCAAGCTTTCCCAGCCGCTCAACGCCTCGCTGATCGAGGACGAGAGCGACGAGGATGCGCTTGAGGATCTGATCCAGCAGCCGGCAGCGGCCCAGGCCGTGACGGTGACCGAGAAGATCATCGAGCGCGTGATCGAGCGTGTTTCCCGCGAACGCGAGAAGCTGCCGAACCGCCGCCAGGGCTATACCCAGAAGGCTGCCGTCGGCGGTCACAAGGTCTACCTGCGGACCGGCGAATTCGGCGACGGCCGTATCGGCGAGATCTTCATCGACATGCACAAGGAAGGTGCCGCCTTCCGTGCGATGATGAACAACTTCGCCATCGCCATCTCGCTTGGTCTGCAATATGGCGTGCCGCTGGAAGAATATGTGGAGGCGTTTACCTTCACCAAGTTCGAGCCGGCCGGCATGGTCATCGGCAACGACGCGATCAAGAACGCCACGTCGATCCTCGACTACGTGTTCCGCGAACTCGCCGTCTCCTATCTCGGCCGTCACGATCTCGCCCATGTCGATACGTCTGATTTCTCCAACACGGCGCTCGGCAAGGGTATCCAGGAAGGCAAGACGAACCTGCTTTCCACCGGCTGGACCCGCGGCTACAAGCCGACGCTGGTCTCCAATACCGGCATCGAACGTCAGGGCGGCGAGCCGAAGGGTGCGGCAACTGCGGCCCCTGCCCGCGCTTCCTCGACCGGCTCGGTGACGTCGTTTGCTGGTGCTGCCGCCCGCAAGCTGGAGCCGACAGTGGCGATTTCGACTTCCGAAATCGTCGCCTTCAAGCGCGACTATGAAGAGCGTGCCAAGGAATTGGCAGAAGAGATTGCCGAAGAGGTGATCGAGGAAACCGGCACCGAGGCAACCGCCCTCTTCTCCGACAAGGCCGCAGCCGACGCTGCCTCCGCCAAGACGGAAGCCAAGAAGGTGGAAGCCGAACGCCGCGCCCGCTCGATCATGCAAGGCTACACGGGCAACATGTGCGGCGAGTGCCAGAACTTCACGATGGTGCGCAACGGCACCTGCGAGAAGTGTGACACATGCGGCGCGACGAGCGGCTGCAGCTGATTTCTTCGGGAAAATTCAGGTCGGAGCAGACCCACCAGAAAGCAACTCCAGGCGCGCAAGTGCCTGGAGTTTTTCGTTCGGAGGCGATTGGTATCTCATGGGATTTGCCAGGCTCAGACCATCTCGGGAACGACTAATGACTATTGCTCCTGTGGCGAAAGGCGCACGATCATGCGATCTCCTTTATCCAACTCGTAGCGACCCATGACTTCCCTCGCTCGAAACGCTCACGCCGTAATCCTGTCGCAATGGTCGTCGTGAACATAGGATCGAAAAGGTGGGCGAGACATGAAGATCCTGTTGGTCGAAGACGAGACAAGGCTGGCGGAAGCGGTTGCGGCTTCGCTTAGCAAGAAGGGCATCGCGGTGGACCACACCGCTCTTCTTGGGGATGCAATCGAGCTGGCTCGACAACAAACCTACGATGCGATCCTGCTTGACAGACGCCTGCCAGACGGCGACGGCATCACATTCATTCCTTGGCTACGAAGCTCCGGCGTCGTGACCCCGGTCATCGTCCTGACTGCCAGAAACGAACCGGCGGAAAGGGTCGCGGGCTTGGACCTCGGCGCCGACGACTATCTGGGCAAGCCGTTTCTGATGGAGGAGCTTTTCGCTCGACTGCGCGCTGTCATGCGACGCCCGTCGGCCTTGGCGGAGCCGTCCATAATCGCAGGACGGATGACCGTGGATCCGATCCGGATGGACGTCATGGTCGGTGAACTGCAGCTCGACCTGCCTCGTCGAGAGCTGATGGTGCTCGTTACCCTTGCGAAGCGAAAAGGTAAAACTGTCCTCAGATCGGCGCTGGAAACCGAAATCTACAATTACGAGGAGACGATCCAATCCAACGCGCTGGACGCTCATGTGTCGCGACTGAGAAAACGCCTAACTGACGTGGACGCCGGCGTGTCCATCCACAACATCCGCGGGGTCGGATATCTGCTGAAGGAACATTGATGCGATTTCCGAATACGTCGCTGTGGTGGAGACTTAACTGGCAGCTCAGCCTGCTATTCGTCGGCACTACGGCATCGGTGATCGTCGGGCTGTGCATCTACGGGGCGATGATCCTTTCTCCGAACGTCAGCATGGAGCGCCGGCTCCTGAGCGCCCTGGAAGGATCCCTGAGCTACGAACCTGGACGAGGGCTTCGCATCGAAGACAGCGAACGGCTCCGAGCGTTGAAGAATGATACCCCAAATCTCTTTTTTTACGCCGCAGCCCCGGACGGAACGGCAGTGGCATATGGAAATATTCCACCTGCCTACACACAGCTCGCCAAGTTCGTGCCGCTTATCAAGGACGCCGACATTCGTGGCACGGGAGCAACCGCCCCTGTACCGGCTTCAGTCGACGACATCGAGATCAATACGACCGAGATCCGGGTGCTTTATGGCGGCCGCAACGGAAACGAGTCGATATTCCTCACGATGCTTGGCGGCACATACAAGATCTACGTGCCCCTGCTTGCAGTTACCCTGCCCGCCCTCTTCCTCGCCGTGCCGCGACTGGTCAAGCGTTCGCTCTCAGGATTGAGCGAGGTCGTTCGGAAAGCGCCGGAGATCGACCCGCGCCAGCCAGGATCTCGGCTGCCAGTGGATCGAGTTCCGAGCGAAGTCGTTCCGCTTATCCACGCATTCAATTCTGTTCTGGAGCGGCTCGAGCAGCAGTTCGCAGCCAGAGAACGTTTTCTCATCGATGCCGCACACGAGCTCCGCACGCCGATCGCGGTCATGCAGACGCGTATCGATACGACACTGGAAGGAAGCACGCGCGACACCATGATGGATGACATCGGCCGTCTAAGGGAGACGGCGGAACAATTGCTCGACTTCGAACGGAGTGAGCAGTCTCTCGAGCCACATGAAAATGTCGATCTGGTGGAAGTCGCCAGAAACGTCGTCGCCGACCAAGCCCCGCTCGCCATAAGAAATGGATATGAAATCTCGTTCGACAGTGACGTGGACGAGCTTTATCGGCTGGCAAGCCGGTCGGCGATGTCACGCGCCATAGGCAACCTTGTGCGCAATGCGATCGACCATGGCGGAAATAGCGGCACGATATCGGTGCACGTGTTCCAAAACGGAGGAATCTCGGTCTCGGACGAAGGCCCGGGAATTCCATCAGCGCATCGTGACCTCGTGTTCGAACCGTTCTACAGGGTCACGCCGCGCAGCACAGGTGCCGGTCTCGGATTGAGTATCGTGAAGCAGATCGTGACCCGTCACCACGGGAGCGTAGCTCTCGAAGGTAGTCTGACGGGAACCACGGTGACCATCAGCCTGTGACAGATACATTTTCCGTCCGATTCTGCCCTTTTTCGCATGGTGTCGCAAAGGTAGGATCGCAGGCGTCCAGCCAACAAGGTCAAGACAGGGCCTTGGCTACAGTGAAGTCATCAACCCACCAGCACGCGTATGAAAGACCGGTTCGAGGCGATCAACTTGGCTGCCACCCGTTCCAACGCGCGGTCAATGAAGGGGCAGTGAAAATGAAATGGCCGAACCATAAAGGTCCGGCCATTTTCCTATTAGAATAAAGATAAGAGCAGAGGTGCTCGATCTAGCTTTGGCCTTGCCTAGAAGCGGCGCGGTGCTTCCGGCTTGTTGCCGACGATGCTGTCGATGCGCTCCAGCACGTCTGATGTCACCTTATCCTTATGCGACAGAGCCGCGAGATTGTCCTGCAACTGGCTTGCACGCGATGCGCCAAGGATGACGGTCGAGACGTGCTTGTTGGCGAGGCACCAGAGAAGGGCGAGATGGGTGATCGACAGGCCGATCTCGTCTGAGAGCTTTGCCAGCTCGCGAACCTGTGCAAGCTGGGCGCGGCCGGCATCGGTCGACCACTTTTCCTTCAGCCATTCGTAGCCTGGCAGGTTCATGCGGCTGTCGGCCGGTACGCCATCATTGTATTTGCCGGTCAGAACGCCGGAGGCGAGCGGTGACCAGATGGTGGTGCCGAGGCCGATCAGGTCGTAGAGCGGAAGGTAGTCGGCTTCGACCTTCTGGCGTTCGAAGATGTTGTATTGCGGCTGCTCCATGGTCGGCGGCGTGATGCGCAGATCCCGGGCGACGGCGTAGGCTTCCGTCAATTGCTGCGCGGACCATTCCGACGTGCCCCAGTAGAGCACCTTGCCCTGGGCGACGAGATCGTGCATCGCGCGGACCGTTTCCTCGATCGGCGTGTCGATATCCGGGCGGTGGCAGAAGTACAGGTCGAGATAGTCCACCTGCAGCCTTTTCAGCGCTGCGTGGCAGGCGTCCGTCACATGCTTGCGCGACAGGCCGCGCTGCGTTGGCTTCTGGCCTCCCCAGAAGACCTTGCTGGAGACGACATAGCTGTCGCGGCTCCAGGCAAGCGACTTCAGCGCCTCGCCCATGACGATTTCGGACTTGCCGCTTTCGTATCCCTCGGCATTGTCGAAGAAGTTTATCCCATTGTCGTAGGCGAGCTTCATGAGATCGATGGCATCGCCGCCATTGACCTGCTTGCCGAACGTGACCCACGATCCGAAGGAGAACTCGCTCACTTTCAGACCCGATTTTCCCAAACGACGATATTCCATCATGCAGCTCCCATTGGTTATGAAAATGGGCCGCCTCGGGACCGAGGTCGGCGTGGTGTGAATCAAGCAATTATCGATTTTTTGTACTCTATGTCATCGGCAACGATATGCGAAGCTCCGCCATCGCAGGAAACTGCGTCCTTTCGCATCACCTCTGTTCATCTGACAATATTGGATCGCTTTCAATGACTTCAACGGCGAAAGCCGTCGCTACCCGGTCCGCTGTGCTAGCGATCCAGCATTCAGTCAACTTCGGAACCTCGTCTGGCGGACCGGCAGTTTGTCAATAACTGCAAGGTCTATCGTTGCCAAATCCGCCCAGGCACGCCGGTCGGAGCCCAAAGTCAGCGCTTCGCCCATACCCGACCGAGCCGGTCTGGATCGAACTATCCGAGCTCGTCGTGCAGGACGATGCCATGACTATGACGACGACAGCTGCCCCGGCTGCCAACAGTTTTCGAAATTGGGACATTTTATTTACCCCCATACCGATAACGACGACATCGGAACCCCATTACAGGCTCGTGTCATCGCTAGGGAAATAGGCTGGTCCGAAGCTCCGGAAACCGCGCGAGCAATCAAGATTTCGTCATTCATGCAGCCTGCAGAAATTCGCAGCCGGGTGTTAAACCCACCGGCTGCCAGAACTGAGACTAAGCCTCATTCGCCCCTATTGCCTTAAGCCACACGGTCACTGCCACTGCACCACCGTCCGGATGACCGATAGCCCGGTCGCCGAGGTAGCTTGCACGGCCCAGCCTTGGCCACATCGCCTTCGTCGCTTCCGCGCCGGCAATTCCGGCGGCAATCGCCTCCTGCCAGGCTTCTTGGGTTGCCTGTCCCTTTCCAAGGTTCGCGATGAAGGCATCCGCTGCCGGGCGCAAGGCGTCGATCATGGTCCTGTCGCCGGGCTTTGCTCCGCCGAGGTCGGAGACGGCCTGAACGGCGGCGGAGAAGGCTTCGGCCATCTCGACTGATGTCGGGGCCTCAATGCCTGCGAGCTGGCGTGACGCGCGCATCAGGGCTGTGGCGTAGAATGGTCCGGAGCTGCCGGCAATTGCGCGTCTGACGGCATCGCCCATCGCCATCAGGCCGCCTGCGACATCCGCAAAGGCAGTGTCGGGAAGTGCTAGAACGGCTTCGGCACCGCGCGTCATGCTGGCGCCGAGATCGCCATCGCCGGTGATGCTGTCGAGTTCGGTCAGATGCGCTTCTGCGGCGATCAGGGCGTTCGCGATGTTGTGCGCCGCCTTCTGGAGCTGCCTGCCGGAGGCAGTGATCGCGCGGGTTTCGGCTGGGTTTTCAGCCGCCCGTGATGAAGGGAGCTCCCGGTTGCGATTGACCACTCCACCCCTTGGCCAGGCATCTGCCTTTGTCGGCGCATCGATCAGTTCGAGGAACCTGATATCGACATGCAGGATGGAGAGCGAGAAGCCCGGCATGTCCAGGGCGGACAGGAGCGTGCCTGCCCAGGCTCGTTCGACCGCCACACCTTTGCTCTCAAGCGCTGCGAGTGCAGAGCGGGCTACGATCGACAGTTCCATCGGCGGGGTCGCGCCGAGACCATTGATGAGCAGGGCGACGCGATCGCCCTTCTTGAGCTTTCCGTCTGCCTCGATCGTTTCCAGCACGATCGACACAAGCTGGTCGACCGGCGCGATCGGCATCCGCCGAACACCCTGCTCGCCATGAATGCCGAGGCCGACTTCGATCTCCTGTTCACCCAGGGAGAAACCCGGCTTGCCGACGGCCGGCAGGGTGCAAGATCCAAGCGAGATGCCCATGGAGGAGAGTTGCTCGGAAGCCGAGCGGGCGATGCGGGCCACGTCCTCCAGCGGCAGGCCCTGCTCGGCGGCGGCGCCTGCGAGCTTGTGGACCAGAACCGTGCCGGCGATGCCGCGGCGACGGTCGGCAGGAACGGTTTCCCGCAGCGCAACGTCATCGGCGACAACGACGATCTCGACGGGGATGCCTTCCGCGCGCGCTAGTTCCGCCGCGAGGCCGAAATTCAGGCGGTCGCCCGTATAATTCTTGACGATCAGCAATGCGCCGGCCTGGCCGCTTGCGGCCCTGATGCCAGCAAGAACGGCATCGGTGCTCGGCGACGTGAAGACGTCGCCAGCGACCGCCGCCGTCAGCATGCCGCTGCCGACATAGCCGGCATGGGCAGGTTCGTGGCCGCTGCCGCCACCTGAGAGAACGGCGACCTTGCGCTTGGCAGGTTCGGGAAGATCTGACCGGATCACGACGTTTTCGTCGGCCAGCAATATGGCTGCCGGGCTGAGTGCAACGGCCCCTTCCAGCATTTCCCGTACGACGGAGGAAGGATCGTTGATCAGCTTCTTCATGGTTCTCTCCCAACAACCAGCCTAGCCTGAACGCGAGCGCCGCTCGATCAGTGACCTAGCACGATTTCCCCGAAGGTGAATACAGGATCAAACTCGGCGAGAGACGCGGCGGCTGATCGTCGCCACACCAGTCCGCTCAGAAGCGGGTTGCCGCAGCAAAGATTTCCGCCAGGCGTTCGATGCCAGCCTGATCGTCGGCATCGAAACGGGCGGGAATCGGGCTGTCGAGATCAATGACGCCGATAATCTTATCACCGTTGCGGACGGGAACGACGAGTTCGGATCGGGATGCGGCGTCGCAGGCGATATGGCCGGGAAACGCATGAACATCTGCCACGAGGATCGAGGCGCGCTCCTTGACCGCCGTGCCGCACACGCCGCGGCCGACAGGAATGCGCACGCAGGCGGGCTTGCCCTGGAACGGGCCAAGCACCAGTTCCTCGCCCTTCAGAAGATAGAAGCCCGCCCAGTTGAGATCGGCCATCGTCTGGAACATCAGTGCCGAGGTGTTGGCGGCGTTTGCGATCATATCCGGCTCGCCTTCGAGCAGTCCCTGCAGCTGCTGGGCGAGCTCGCGATAGAATTCGGCCTTATTATCCACCTTGATCGATGCCGCCTGGAACATTATCACGTCCACTTCCTGTTTCTGAACCGCTGATATAGGCGGCCAGGCGGGTTTTGACAAACGGTCGAGCGGGAGCGCAGCATTGAATTGCGGCAGCAAATCCGATCAGATTTACGCTTGACGAAGACGATCAGAATATCGGCTGCCCTCCTCTTGCGCAGTGACGCCGTATGCCTCTGGTGCGCAAGCGCGGCACCGTGGCCGTCTGGAACAGTTTCAGGCGCCAACGGCCAGCGAGCCGGATCATGTGCTCATCGCTGATGTCTTCCTGCGGCATGTGGAGGATGACGACATCGAAGCAACAGTGGAGATTGAGGAGATACGTTGAATATCACCGGCCGAACCGGGCGAGATCATCATGGCGTCGCTGACGGAACGCCACATCCTGCCATTCTATCGCCGGCGGAAGAGCCGGGCAGCCGGTTAAGGTATCCGGCATCCGTTTTGCGCAAAGCGTTCGGCGCGCAGATTGATGTCATCCGATGCTGCTCTATTCTCACAATTGATCAAGGGAGGATCATGCCATGGCCTTCATTCATACCCCCGATGCATCTGCCAGCGAGAAGACGGCTTCGATGTACGCCTCGGCCGAAGCGAGTTACGGCTATCTGCCGAATATGTACCGCGCCTTCGGCCACCGGCCCGAGGTGATGGAACACTGGGGGACGCTGCTCGCCAGCATTCGCGGCCATATGAGCCAGCGGCGTTATGAATTGGTCACGCTGGCAGCAGCCAGGGAGCTGAAGTCGTCCTATTGCATGTTGGCACATGGTTCGGTGCTGCTGCGCGACGGCTTTACCAATGACAGTCTTTCGGCTGTCGCCGGCGGCAGCGAGAAAGCGCCGATCGATACGGTCGAGCGGGCGATCATGGACTTTTCCGCCAAGGTGGCGCGCGACGCGACCTCGGTGACCCAGCAGGACATCGATGGCTTGAAGCGCCTCCAACTGAGCGACGCGGAGATCTTCGACGTGACCGCGGCAGCGGCAGCGCGCTGTTTCTTCTCCAAGATGCTGGATGCGCTGGGTGCTGCGCCCGATCATGCCTATGCCGAACGGCTCGATCCCAAGCTTCGTCAGAAGCTTACCATCGGCCGGCCGATCGAGGGGCTGAATTCGAACCATTCGTAAGAGCTGCGATCGTGCGGTATTGGATTGGTCCTTACTGTGCTGGCGGGTCTGCAAAATGCGTGATCGCGAACTCGGCGATCTTCTGGCCGGCCTTGTCGGCGTCATCCAGCACGGATGGGAAAAGCTGCCATTGATGCGGCATTCCCGGCCAGACCTGCGCTGTCACATCGACGCCATCCTTGCGCGCCTTGTCGGCAAGTCGCAGCGTGTCGTCGAGCAGCAGCTCGCCGGAACCGACTTGCAGCAGCAATGGCGGAAAACCCGAGAGATCGGCATAGAGCGGGGAAATGTCGGGATCCGTCGCGGAATTATTACCGAGATAGGCCTTGCGGAGCGCCTCCAGCGCAGTCTTGTCCAGTACCTGATCGTTAGCGGCGTTCGACGTGACCGATGCGCCTGATACAGCCAGATCAGTGATCGGGCTCAGCGCCACGACGGCGGCCGGCAGCGGCTGTCTGGAGCGCATTTGCCGCAGCACAGTTTCGAGTGCGAGATTGCCGCCTGCACCATCACCCATAACAATGATATTTCCGTTGCTGTAGCCGCTGTCGAGCAGATAGCGGTAGGCGCTCAAGGCGTCGTTGATCTGCGCGGGATAGCCGTATTCCGGGGTCCGCCGGTAATCGATGAGCAGCACGTCGCTGGAAGCGGCCTTGGCAAGCGAGCCGGCAAGCAGGCTATGGCTGCGAATGGAGCCGCTGTAAAAGCCGCCGCCATGGATGAAAAGGATCGCGCGCCGGCCGATCGGGTGGTGAAGGCGCGCCGGCCAGATCAGCTCGGCCTCGACCCCGCCGGCATCGACATGCCGGATCTGAATGCGTGTCGGCTCCGGCAGCGATTCCATGAAATCGCGGAACGCGGTGCGCCGGTCCCGCAGGGTCTCGGCACCTTTGAAATGATCCTTCCGGTGGGAAAGCAGCTTTTCCACCTGCTCCTGAGAGGCCGGTGTCTGTGCGGGCATCTCCTCTGCCCCGAGGGGAAGAGCAGACAGAACCACGGCTGCAAGCGCTGACAGCAGGCCCGTGCGACATTCCACTTTCCACCGACTGTTGGCAGAAAAAATCGGCTTCCTCATTCGCCCCTCCGGCGCTGATCTTCTTTTGTGCGGCGCATCTTCACCACTTCGCCACCGAGAGTCAAAAGGGAGTTTTGGGTGATTGCCAGGAGCCTCTCCTGGTCAGACTGGAGCATTCCGACCACAAAAGGTTCCGGGTTCGTAGTTCGCATTTTTTAGTTGTGCTAGACTACTTTAAGGAGGGGAAGATCATGGATAGAGCCGCTCTGCTCGGGACGTGGCGAATGATTTCCTGGACACGAACCGTCGTTGCGACGGGGGAAGTCAGCGACGCCATGGGTGCCGATCCCATCGGATATATCGCCTATCATGCCGATGGCCGGATGATGGCTTTCGTCACCAACCGCCGCAGGCCGAAACCCAACGGCAAGGCCCCCAGCGATAATGAAAAGGCAGCGCTTTTCGATACAATGCTGGCTTATACGGCTGCCTATACGCTGGAGGGCGACAGGGTGATCCATCATGTCGAGGCCGCCTGGAACCCGACATGGGAGCGCCCTCTCGTCCGGCCTCTACATATGGAAGGTGACACGCTCGTCATCAGTGACGCGCCCGGCACCGATCCGGTCACGGGAGAGGATGTCGTCTACCGGCTGGAATTCCGCAAGCTCTGACCACTCAATCACCCCGGATCGCGTCGATCACTGTCCGGAATCCTGCCGAAATATGTCGTCGGCTGGGATAATAGAGATAAAGCGGCTCCTCCGGCTGGCACCATTCGTCCAGTACCTGGATCAACTGATTGCTCGCGATCAACGGCACCGCCCTGCCCTCCCAGACATAGGCGAGTGCAACGCCGCTGAGCGCCGCCGCCGTCATCAATTCGTGATCGTCTAGGGAAAGCGGGCCGGTTGGGTGGAAGGTTATGGCCTGCCCGTCCTTTTCAAAATCCCAGGGGTAACGCACGCCTGAGGGGAACATGTTCTGGACGCAGATATGCCGCTTCAGGTCATGTGGCGTCTGCGGCTTCGGCCGGGTTTCGAAATAGGCGGGTGCCCCGACGACGACGAGGCGCATGCGCGGCTTGATGCGCACGGCGATCATCCCTTCGGTGACACGCTCGCCGAAGCGAATGCCGCCATCGAACCCCTCCTCGACGATATCCACCAGCCGGTCCGTTGCCGCGATTTCAAGCTGCAGGTTCGGGTTCTTCATCAATAGCGGCCCGATGACCTGGCCGACGACGAAGGGCGCAATGGAATTGCCGACATTAATGCGGACACGACCGAAGGGCGTATCGCGGAAACGGTTCAGCGCATCGAGTGCAGAATTGATCTCGCCGAAGGCCGGATCGAGATGAGAGCGCAACAGTTCGCCAGCCTCTGTCAGCGAAACGCTGCGGGTCGTACGATTCAAGAGGCGAATGCCGATGCGGTCTTCCAGATTGAGCACGGCATGGCTGATCGCGGAGGCTGTGACACCCCTCTCCTCTCCCGCCTTGCGAAAGCTCTTGTGCCTGGCGACAGCGACAAAAGCCGCCATTTCGGAAAGCTCGGTCGCTCTCATTGCTGAATTTCACTCATCATAGCATCTCAAATAACAAATCTTATACATCAGCGAGATTTGCGTCAAATTCCTCTTCGTCAGCAACGCACTGCTGAAACAAACACTCTGACGAAAGGGAATTGCCATGAAAGTCTGGTTCATTACGGGTGCATCGCGTGGTTTCGGCGCGCTGATGACCAAGGACGCTCTTGCCGCCGGCGACGCTGTCGTTGCCACCGCTCGCAACCCCAAGACTATCACCGAACAGTTCGGCGATCATGCGAACCTGCTTGCCGTCGCTCTCGACGTCACCAACGAAGACCAAGCCAGGCAAGCCGCGGCTGCCGCCATCGCCCGCTTCGGCCGCATCGATATCCTCGCCAACAATGCCGGTTACGGCCTGCTCGGCGCTGTCGAGGAAGCAACTGCCGAAGAGATCGAAAAGATCTATGCCACCAACGTCTTCGGCCTCTTAAAGGTCACCCGCGCCGTGCTGCCCTATATGCGCCGCCAGCGCGCCGGCCATATCCTGAACTTCTCCTCGATCGGCGGTTACTACGGCTTCCCCGGCTGGGGCGTCTATGGCTCCACGAAGTTTGCCGTCGAAGGCCTGTCGGAATCGCTGGCGACCGAAGTCGAACCCTTCGGCATCAAGGTCACGATCGTCGAGCCCGGCTTCTTCCGCACGGACTTCCTGCATGACAATTCGCTGGCGGTCAGCCCGGCCTCCATTCCTGATTATGTCGGCACGCCGGCCGGCAACATGCGCGACTTCGCAGCCGACGCCAACCATGCCCAGCCGGGCGACCCGGCAAAGTTAACTGCCGGCATCATCGAGATGGTGAACTCGGCCAACCCGCCGCTGCGCATGCCTTTCGGCAGCGATACGGTTGCCAAGATCGAAGAAGAAAATGCCAGCGTGGAGAAGGAACTGGCCCAGTGGCGCAAGCTCGCCGTCTCCACGGATTTCGAACAGACTGCCTGAGAAGGCCTGACTTTCCCACAGCAACAAGCGCGCCCTCCGGCGCGCTTCATTCATTTCGGCGTGAAGATCGTCGCATCGGCAAGATTTTCACTCGCGCCGGCGCAGCGATGACCTAAATCTACGGGCGTCATCACGAATGCGGAAGGGCAAGGCATGACTATCAAATCCATTTGCATCTACGGAGCCGGCGCACTCGGAGGTGCAATCGCCGTCAAGCTGGCAAGCCGGCTCGGCGATGACGTGACCGTCTCGGTCGTCGCGCGGGGTGCGCATCTAGACGCGATCTGTGAACGCGGCCTTTCCCTTCATGAAGCAGATGCAGACAGGCCGATCAATGTACGGATCACGGCAACAAACGATCCGACAACGCTGCCCCCGCAAGACCTCATCATCACCGGCCTCAAAGGCCATCAACTTAGTCCTGCGGCAGAAGACATGGCCACCCTGCTGAAGGAAAACACCCGCGTCGTCATGGTGCTGAACGGTATTCCCTGGTGGTATTTCCACCGGGATACGCAAAGCGGCCATGCCGAACTTCAGCTCGAAGAGCTCGATCCCGGCGGTAAGCTGTGGCACCTGATCGGGCCGGAGCGGGTGATCGGCTGCGTGGCACTGCAGGGCGCCGAGGTCGTCAATCCCGGCGAGATCCGCCTTTCCAATGTTGGTCGTTTCGTGCTTGGCGAACCGTCGGGCGAGATGTCGACCGATCTCGAAACCGTTGCCGGCCTCTTTGCCAAGGCAGGCCTCAATGTTTCGACCACGCCACGCATTCGCGACGAGATCTGGAGCAAACTGACGGGCAATGCGGCTTTCAACCCTCTCAGCGCCCTGACGCGCGCCTTGATGACCGACATCATGGCCGATCCGTCGCTGTTCGACATGGTCGGCAAGATCATGAAGGAAGTGCGCGCCGTTGGAAGTGCCCTTGGCGCGAAATTCAGCATCACCATCGAGGAAAGGCTCGAGCAGTCGCGCAATATCGGCCCTGTACGCACATCAATGCTTCAAGATCTTCTGGCCGGCAAAGCGCTGGAAATCGTGCCGCTCGTCGGTATGGTCGTGGCACTCGGACGCACTGCCAACGTGCCGACGCCCGTCTCGGAAGTCGTGCTCGCGCTGGTCACGCAGCTCGACAAGGAAAACCAGCGGGGCGGCTGACATCGGCCTCTTTATGCGATTCCTATATCTTCGATCTCCACTCCGAATGGATTTCCTATCGGAGGCGGCAGTAGCCTTTGCCACAACAGCAAAGGTTACCGCCATGCGAGATGTCATGTCCTCCCGATACTTGCCGCTTCGCCCCTACCACATCACGCGCGGAAAGCGGCAGATGCGTGAGAAGCGCACGGCCCAGACGCTGATGATCTTCGGCATCGTGCTCGCCTGTGTCGAACTCTATGTGATCCTCGGCTCGCTCTGAGACCCCATCATGAACAGCAAAGGAAGACTGCGCCCGGGTGGCGCGATCACCGCGCTCGTCACGCCGTTCCGCAACGGCGAAGTCGACAGCGCAGCATTGGAAGCTCTTGTTGAATGGCAGGTGCTGAGCGGCGTCGATGGACTCGCCCTCTGCACGGCGGCGGGTGAAGGGCTGAGCCTTTCACCTCGGGAACGCCGCATGGTGCTCGACATCTGCATCCGGGCCGCGGCGGACCGTATTCCGGTGATCGCCGCGGCCGGAACCAATTGCACCGAGACTACGATCGCGCTTATCCGGGATGCGGAAGAATGCGGTGCCCGCGCTGTGCTTATCACCGTCCCCTATTATTCCAAGCCAGGGCAGAAGGGCATTCTCCATCATTTCCAGCAAATCGCTGCGGCAAGCAATCTGCCTGTTCTGATCGAGAATGCGCCAGCTCGCACGGCGAGTGACCTGACGGCGGAAACGCTGGAGCGACTTGCCGAACTCGATGCGATTGTCGCTATCGTCGATGCGACGGGGGATATTGCCCGCTTCGCCAACCTACCGCCTGCACTGCGACGCCGCTTCCTTTTCCTGTCCGGCCATGACGGCACGGCGCTTTCCTTTCATCTGGCGGGCGGCAACGGCATCGTGTCGGCGGCCGCCAATATCCTTCCGCGGCTCGTCACCTCGCTGCAGCAGGCAGCTTATGGGAGCGATATCTCCGCAGCGTTTGCGCTCAACGACAGGCTGCATCCGCTCGTCGCGGCACTGGGTTCGGAGAGTGATCCTGCCCGAGTGAAATATGCGTTGCAGGTGCTGCGCGGCACGTCGGCCGATCTTCGTCTGCCACTCGTATCGGCCGAGGCCGAAAGCCGCGTCGCGATTATAGCCGCGCTTTCTCCTTTTGTCGGCGGCGGCGCTCAGCGCATGGCGCTGTCCCTATGAGATTTTAATATTTTCGCTTTTGGCACCAAATGGAAACCCTATCCGCCAGCATCTATCTTTATCAGCGTGACACCGCCGCGGAACTCAAACGGCGGTTGAGTTAGACTTCGAAAGGACAAACGATGTCACGCCTGACCGATACGAATGCCAAGACCGACCCGCTGCAACGTAGCGTAAGCGCCCATACAGCTGCGGTCGATCCCTCCCACCCGCTACTTGTCGGCCTTGCAGCCGTCGCACCACGGCTCGGCGTCGTCATGGCCTTTGCCGGGCTCGTGCAGGTAAGCTTTCACCTTATCTCCCAGTGAGCGCCGGATCGAGGATCACGACAATGGCAAATGCACAGCAACGCCGGCAGTTTTCGGCTCCCCTCACCACGCGTCCGGCCCGCTTCACTGTCGGCCGCGCCAAGGGCGGAGGTTGGATCGTCCAGGATCGCGAGGGGCTCGTCGGCGGCCTCTTCGTCAATGAAGCCGCAGCCCTCCATTTCGCTGCGGAAGAGTGCAACCACAATCCCGCTGATATCTGCCGCGCGGCAACGGGCACGGTGCTCGATTTTGCACCTCTTGCGCGTGGTGCCGGCAATATCCACTAAATACCGTGTCGTTCCTGCCATTTTGGCACAGCAGGAACGGCACCAGGCCCAAGGTTTCCAACTTTTCCTTAACTGCCGTCCTGATAGAGTCCCGCGTGCAGAGACTACATGTGCCGCGAGACCGATGCCGAAACCAAACTTCCGCTTCACCCATTATGATATCAAGGAACAGCGCCCCGGAACGATTGTCGAGGTGTCGCTGAGCGCTGTGAACAATGTGCGGCTGATGACTGCCCCGAACTTCCAGCGGTTCACCGAAGTGCTCGACTTCAAATATATCGGCGGTGTCGCGCGCAAATCACCGATCAGGCTCGCCATTCCCGAAAGCGGCCACTGGCATATTGTCGTCGACATGGAAGGCCATCACGGGCTTGCAGATTCCTCGGTCAAGCTGATCAACGCGCCCGTCACGCAGTCGCGCGTTTCCTGATCTCAGCGCGGAACCCTATCAGCGCTGATTGCGCTCCTTACGAAGTTTCGCCCACCAGTCCAGCCGCTTGCGGATCTCGCGTTCGAAACCGCGCTCGGGCGGATCATAAAAGGTCTGGCGGCCCATCTTTTCCGGAAAATAATCCTGGCCCGAGAAGGCATCCGGCTCGTCATGGTCGTAGCGGTAGCCATCGCCATATCCTTCGCCCTTCATCAGCTTGGTCGGCGCGTTGAGGATATGCTTGGGCGGTAATAGCGAACCGTTCTGCTTGGCGGCCATCGTCGCCGCCTTGAAGGCGGTATAGACGGCATTCGATTTCGGTGCGGTCGCGAGATAGACGCAGGCTTGCGCGAACGCCAACTCGCCTTCCGGTGAACCGAGATAGTCATAGGCATCCTTGGCGGCATTGCAGATCACTAGCGCCTGCGGGTCGGCAAGGCCGATATCCTCCACCGCCATACGCACCAGCCGGCGACCGAGATAGAGCGGATCCTCACCGGCATCGAACATGCGGGCGAGATAATAGAGCGCAGCATCGGGATCGGAGCCGCGGACGGACTTGTGGAGTGCCGAGATCAGATTGTAATGACCGTCCTGTGCCTTGTCGTAGACTGGCGCCCGGCGCTGGACGATACGCGTCAGGCCCTCGGTATCGAAGGTTTCGCCCTCGCGGGCAGCACGCCAGACTTCCTCGGCAAGGGTCAGCACCGCGCGGCCGTCGCCATCGGCCATACGGATCAGGCTGGCGCGCGCATCCTCGGTCAGCGGCAGCGGTTTCTGCTCGACAGCCTCGGCACGTTTCAGCAATTCCTCGAGGCTCTGTTCCTCATGCGACTTGAAGGTCAGCACCCGCGCGCGCGACAGAAGGGCGGCGTTGAGCTCGAAGGACGGATTTTCCGTCGTAGCGCCGACGAGGATGACCGTGCCATCCTCCATGACCGGCAGGAAGCTGTCCTGCTGGGCTCGATTAAAACGATGGATCTCATCGACGAAAAGAAGCGTCTGGCGGCCGTCCATGCGACGCAGGCGGGCTGTCTCGAAGACCTTTTTCAGATCGGCAACGCCAGAGAAGATCGCCGAGATCTGTTCGAATGCCAGACCCGCCTCGCCGGAAAGCAACCGCGCGACCGTCGTCTTGCCGGTGCCGGGCGGCCCCCAGAAGATCATGGAGCCGAGTGAGCCGCTTTCGATCATTCGGCGCAGAACACCATCTTCACCGGTCAGATGTTCCTGACCGGTGACTTCGCCGAGCGTCTTCGGCCGCAAGCGATCGGCAAGCGGGCGCCGGCTGGCGACCTCTTCCGGAACACGCGGCGCGAAGAGATCATTGCTCATCGAAAGAACTGCCGGATACGCTGACCATCACGCTCGATCTCGACCCGCCACAGGCCCGGATCGGAATCGGCAATCTCCTGCAGGTCGTGGCTGGTCTTCACTTCAGCGCCATTGATGGAGACAATAATATCCTTCGGCTCGAAACCAAGCCGGGCAGCTGGAGAGTCCCCTGTCACGTCGGAGATGACGACACCGGTCGAATCCAGCGGCATGCGGAGTTCATCGGCGACGCGGGGCGACAGGTTTTCCACCACGGCACCTGTGAAGGGCGTACGTCCGCCGATCGTGCGCTGATCGCGCGGCTGGGTTTCCGGCGCGCGGGCGAGCACAAGCGGCATCTGTTCCTCACGCCCGTTCTCGACGACGGTCAGATTGACCGACTTGCCGAGACCGGCAGTCGTCAGGCGATAGAGAAGCGCATCCGGATGCTCGACGGAGACACCATCGACGGCGGTGATGATCTCGCCCACCTTGAGGCCGGCTTTGGCTGCCGGACTGTCCGGACTGAGCTTGGCGATCAGCGCGCCACGCGCCTTGTCGAGGCCGAGTGCATCGGCGACCTCAGAGGTCACCGGATCGAAGCTCGCACCGATATAGGGTCGCTCGAAGGATTTGACGCCGGCATCGGCAGAAGCGAGGAAGACCTTCACGAGATTGGCGGGAATGGCAAAGCCGATACCGTTGGAACCGCCGCCACGCGAGAAGATCGCCGTATTGATGCCGATCAGTTCGCCCTTCATGTTCATCAGCGCGCCGCCGGAATTGCCGGGATTGATCGACGCGTCCGTCTGGATGAAGAAGCCGAACTCGTTCTTGACGACCTGATTGCGGGCAAGTGCGGAAACGATGCCGCTGGTCACCGTCTGGCCGACGCCAAAGGGATTGCCGATCGCCAGTACGAGATCACCGACTTCCACAGCATCGGAATTGCCGATCGGCAATGCCGGGAAGTCCGCCTTGCTGTCGATCTTCAGCACGGCGAGATCGACACGGTCGTCACGCAGCACGACCGTGCAGGGGAATTCCCGGCCGTCGGAGAGCGCCACCTTAATGTCGTCGGCGCCCTCGATGACGTGATTATTGGTCACCACAGTGCCGTTCGTCTCGATGATGACGCCGGACCCCAGCGAAGACTGCTTCTCGGACCGGTTCGGCATCTGCTGGCCGAAGAACTGCTCGAAGAAGGGATCGCCGGCAAAAGGCGACTGACGCCGGACGGTCTTTTCGGCATAGACGTTCACGACGGCGCCTGACGTCTGCTTGACCAGTGGCGCGAAGGAAAGCTGCATCTGCATCTGACTTTCCGGCACGGTCTTGGTCTGCGCTTCGGCGGCAGCCGGCAGCAGAAGTGTCAATGCCAGAAGGGAAACGGAGGCGCGCTTGAACAGGCCTTGCATGGGAATCCTTTTGAAATGCTCTCAAGAAAATGTTGTAGCGCCCGACGCTAGAAAGGAAAGAGGGCGGAAGCATGGAAGATAAGGCATTCCGGATCTGGGAATTTGAATCAGGAAAATCAATCATGTTGCTGATATTTAAACCCAAAAGCTGCGCAGAGTCACCGGAGAGAGATATTATTCGGCAGGCGTGTATCGGGCTGGAAGGCGGGGTTTCGTCCTTGCCATAAACCGAACCTGCATCATCTTCCTGCAGACCGAATATCGTGTCCACGAAGCAGGGAAAGATCATGAAGACAGCCATTCTATCAGCGACGCTTTGCGCCACTCTCTTATCGCTCGCGCCACACGGTGCGCAGGCGGCAAGCTTCAACTGCGATGCAAAGGAGTTGCTGCCGGATGAGAAAGTGATCTGCGAGGACCGGTCGCTCAACGACGCCGATGTTAAGATGGTGACCACCTTCGAGCTGCTGTCCGGCCTGCTGGCCATGGGCGCACGCGGTACGCTGCAGGACGAGCAGACCGCGTGGCTGAAGAAGCGGCAGGCCTGTGGTCCGGATGCCGCCTGCATTGGCGCTGCCTATCAGGAGCGGTTGAAGCAGATGGACGAAACCTACAAGAACATCAATCGTCCACTCTAAAGACATTCAGTCCGGTGTGCTCTGACCCTGGAAATCGGCAATCATCTCGTTGATGAGACTGGCCGCCTGACGTACCCGTTCTTCGCCGTAAGTCGCGCCGTGTTCGTTTGCCCAGACGGCTTGGCGGCCGGAGATATCGGCAAGCGCCCTCTTCCCCGCCTCGGTCAGTTCCATCAGCTTGGCACGCTGATGGACAGGATTGGCGCGGTAGGCAATCAACCCCTCGCCTTCCAGCAGATCGGCAATGCGCTGCACTCCCTGGCGCGCAAGGCCGAGCGCACGCGCGGCATCGGCAACCGACATGGGCGCATGATCGGCTGCGGCAAGCACCTGCCAGCGCGCGCTCGTCTGCCCGGCGGGTTTGGCAAGCGCGTCGCCCACAGCCTGCAAATGGGCCGAGAAGCGGAGCACCGCTATGGAAAGTGCAGCAAAGGCATCGCCATCGGGCGTACGTTTTTTTGTCATCTTGACAACATATTGTCATACATCGATAATGACAATATGTTGTCATACTACAATGCGATACGCAAGGAGGAGCATATGAAGAATACCTATCACGGAAGCTGTCACTGCGGCCGGATCCGCTACGAGGCCGATATCGACCTTCAGGCCGGGACGGGAAAGTGTAATTGCTCGATCTGCTGGAAGCTCCGCTATTGGGGCACCAATATCAAGCCAGAGGACTTTCGCCTGCTGTGCGAGGAAACTGGCATCAGCGATTACCAGTTCGGCACTTTCTCCGGTCATCACCGCTTCTGTGCCAATTGCGGAGTACCGGCTTATGGCGACGGTTATATCGAGGCGATGGGTGGCGCCTATGTGTCAATCAATCTCGCCTGCCTTGACGATCTCGACCCTGCCGAACTCGCCGAGGCGCCGTTGCAATATTATGATGGCAGGAACAATAGCTGGTGGACTGTGCCTGCAGAAACGCGGCATCTCTGAACATGAAAAGACCCACTGACGTTTAATCAGTGGATCTTCAGTTTGAGAGGTTGTTCGCTCAGCGCGCGTTCAGGTCGCGAACCGCACCACGGTCGGCGCTGGTTGCAAAGGCCGCATAAGCCTTGAGCGCAGTCGAAACATTGCGCTTGCGCGGCTCGGCCGGATGCCAGCCCTTCTGATCCTGCTCGGCGCGACGGGCGGCAAGTTCCTCGTCACCGACGCGCAGGCTGATCGTCCGGTTCGGAATGTCGATGTCGATCATGTCGCCTTCGCGCACCAAGCCGATCGTGCCGCCGTTTGCCGCTTCCGGCGAAGCATGGCCGATCGAAAGACCGGAGGTGCCGCCGGAGAACCGGCCGTCGGTGATCAGCGCACACGCCTTGCCGAGGCCCTTCGACTTCAGATAACTCGTCGGATAGAGCATTTCCTGCATGCCGGGGCCGCCCTTGGGGCCTTCGTAGCGGATCACAACGACATCGCCGGCCTTGACCTCATTGGCGAGGATCGCCTTGACGGAAGCATCCTGGCTTTCGAAAACGCGGGCCGGGCCAGAGAATTTCAGGATCGATTCATCGACACCGGCAGTCTTCACGATGCAGCCATCGACCGCCAGATTACCCTTGAGGACAGCAAGGCCGCCATCCTTGGAGAAGGGATGCTCGACCGAGCGAATGACGCCGCCGACACGGTCGGTATCAAGCTCGTCCCAGCGAGCTTCCTGGCTGAAGGCGACCTGTGTCGGGATACCGCCCGGTGCCGCACGGTAGAAGTTGCGCACAGTATCGCTGGTGGTGCGCGTGATATCCCAACGATCGATCGCATCGCCGAGCGTTTCGGCATGAACCGTCGGGCAGTCACGATTGAGCAGGCCACCCTTATCGAGCTCGCCCAAGATCGACATGATGCCGCCTGCGCGGTGAACGTCTTCCATGTGCACGTCGGACTTGGCAGGTGCGACCTTGGAAAGGCAGGGAACGCGGCGCGACAGCGCATCGATGTCGGCCATGGTGAAATCCACCTCGCCTTCATGGGCAGCCGCCAGAATGTGCAGAACGGTGTTGGTGGAGCCGCCCATGGCAATATCAAGCGTCATGGCATTCTCAAACGCCTGCTTCGAGGCGATGACACGTGGCAGGGTCTTTTCATCTTCCTGCTCATAATAACGGCGGGCGAGGTCGACGATCAGGTGGCCGGCTTCAACGAAGAGACGCTTGCGATCGGCGTGGGTGGCGAGTGTCGAGCCGTTGCCGGGCAGCGACAGGCCGAGGGCTTCCGTCAGGCAGTTCATGGAGTTTGCGGTAAACATGCCGGAGCATGAACCGCAGGTCGGACAGGCCGAACGTTCGATGACTTGGACGTCTTCGTCTGAGATCTTGTCATCGGCAGCAGCAACCATGGCGTCGACGAGGTCGAGTGCGTGGGTCTTGCCATGCAGGACGACCTTGCCGGCTTCCATCGGGCCACCGGAAACAAAGACAGTGGGTATGTTGAGGCGCAGCGACGCCATCAGCATGCCGGGGGTGATCTTGTCGCAGTTCGAAATGCACACCATGGCATCGGCGCAGTGCGCATTGACCATGTATTCCACGCTGTCGGCTATCAGTTCGCGCGAAGGCAGCGAATAGAGCATGCCGTCATGGCCCATGGCGATGCCATCATCGACAGCGATGGTGTTGAACTCCTTGGCGACACCGCCGGCCGCTTCGATTTCGCGAGCGACGAGCTGGCCGAGATCCTTGAGATGAACGTGGCCGGGCACGAACTGAGTGAAGGAGTTCACCACCGCGATAATCGGCTTGCCGAAATCCGAATCCTTCATGCCCGTGGCGCGCCAAAGGCCGCGCGCGCCTGCCATGTTGCGGCCGTGGGTCGTGGTTCTGGAACGATAAGCTGGCATCGGTGTCTTCCTCAATATCCAGGAATGGTCTGGCGATGCGAGGCGGCAAAGGATTTGCGAAGGCCGGGCAGTCGCTGCTTTTTGGAATTGTCCTAATCCAATCGGCCCAAGCTGTCACTACCGGGAATGCCCAAAGCGGTACGGGCACCATCAAGCATATACGGATGCAAGGGCTCTTTTGTTACGGACTATTCCATCACGGACGAACACAAAAAATTGGCTTTTCGCCGCTAATATTCAGGGCATACACACTGATCCGAAACGCGCAATTTGCGTTTAAAGATTCACAAGGGCCGCCCCGCCCAAGAGGAATTCGATATGCCAAGCTATCGTCCGCCCAAAATCCGCTCCTCGGAAATCACACCGCGCGAGGTTTACCTGAAGCGCCGGGAGTTTCTCGGCGCGGCGACGCTCGGCGCCATGGCGCTCTATGGCGCTGGCAAGGCGAGCGCTGCGGCACTTTCGACTATCAAGAGCAATTATACGGTCGACGAAAAGCTGACGCCGATCAAGGACGTCACCACTTATAACAACTTCTATGAATTCGGCCTCGACAAAGGCGATCCGGCTGCACTTTCCGGTAAGTTCAAGCCGCTGCCCTGGACGATCAAGGTCGATGGCATGGTCAACAAACCCGGCACCTTCGACATCGAGACGCTGATGAAGGAATTCCCGATCGAGGACCGCACCTACCGCATGCGCTGCGTGGAAGCCTGGTCGATGGTCATTCCGTGGGACGGCTTTCCGCTTGCTTCACTTCTCGACAAGGTGGAGCCGCAGGGCAGCGCCAAATATGTCGCCTTCGAGACCATCGTGCGGCCGGAGGAAATGCCCGGTCAGGCCGGCTTCTTCCAGTCACTGGCCTGGCCCTATGTCGAGGGCCTTCGCATAGACGAGGCTCGCCATCCGCTGACGCTGCTTGCCGTCGGGCTCTATGGCGAGACGTTGCCGAACCAGAACGGCGCCCCGGTTCGCCTCGTCGTGCCGTGGAAATACGGTTTCAAGGGCATCAAGTCGATCGTGCGCATCACGCTCACCGATCAGCAGCCGAAGAATACCTGGCAGGTCACCAACCCGCAGGAATACGGCTTCTACGCCAACGTCAATCCAGCGGTTGATCACCCGCGCTGGAGCCAGGCGACAGAGCGGCGCATCGGCGAAAGCGGTTTCTTCGGCGCCAGCCGCCACCCCACCCTGCCCTTCAACGGCTATGCCGATGACGTGGCCAGCCTCTATTCCGGCATGGATCTAAAGGCGAATTTCTGATGGCGGCTTTTTCGTTCGCCATTCCGAAGCGCTGGCAGCCGGCTTCCGTCTGGCTGCTCTATGTCGTCGGGCTTATGCCCGCCGCCTGGACTTTCTATCTCGGCGCGACGGATCAGCTCGGCGCCGATCCGGTGAAGACCTTCGAGCTTTTCCTCGGCATATGGACCATCCGCTTCCTCATCCTGACACTGGCAGTTACCCCTGCCCGCGATCTCCTCGGCTGGAACTATCTGCGTTACCGCCGGGCGCTCGGCCTTCTGACCTTCTACTATGCTCTGATGCATTTCACCGTCTATATGGTGCTCGACCAGGCGCTTGATATCGCTGCCGTCATCGACGATGTGCTGAAGCGTCCCTTCATCATGTTTGGCATGGGTGCCCTTGCGATGCTCGTGCCGCTCGCCGTCACATCCAACAATTTCTCGATCCGCAGGCTCGGCAAGAACTGGATCTGGCTGCACCGCCTCATCTATATCATCGCGGCCTCAGCAGCGCTGCACTTTGCGCTGTCGACGAAAATCCTCGATCTCGAGCAGTATATCTACGTTGGCCTGGTCATCGCGCTGATCCTCTACCGCTCCTACAAGCCAATCGGGCGGAGCAGGAAAAAGGGTCAAGGACGATCAAGCCGCGCCCGCGCCGTGGCGTCATCGGCTTCGTAAAGGTCCGCTTTAAGGCCGCGAAGGTGATGATTTTCTATGCACTGGATCAAGCGCATACGCGGCCGCGATCCCGATAGCGTATGCCAGGATATTCCAGAGCGAGAATACCCGTCCCAGCAATAAGGCGCCTGCGGTCGTCAGTCGAAAGGCATCAAGCCAGGGCGAGTGATAGAGCCGAAACAGTTCGACGCAAATGGCGACAACCGTTGCCATGGCGGCAATTCCCGGGGGGCGAACTTTTGTGACGAAACCTGCAACAGCAGATGCCAACAGGAAATACACCATCGATCCCCAAAGCAGCGATCCGCCATACTTGACGACGACGAAGGGCAGCCCGACGGAATAGCCGAACCGCCGAAGCATCAAACCAAAAATGATGATCAGGAGTAGGGCCGCGAGGCGCTGGAACTGCGCGCCTTGAACCACTCTGCACAATTGCAATTGACCACCATCCTCTCGACTGATTTGGACGGCCTAACCGCGAAGCAGCAAATTATCAAGCCGTCGCTATCCCAGCGTAGTCGAGCCTGATAGCTTCCCGATACTTCGAAACGAGTCTGGGATCACTCGCAAGAACATGCCGAAAGTCGCCGCGCTTCAAGGATTACTCCCCCTACTGGACAAGCATCTGATCGACCGGCCGGCCGATCTTCCACGCAATGGCATCGAACGCTTCGTTGTCGAATTCTTCTATTTCGGCGTCAAGGAGGCTCGGGCCTGCCTCTTCGCAGGCCTGTTTTTTCTGTCGGTCTTCCTGGTTCCGCGTGCAGGCATCATCGGTATCCCGCGCTACGATCTGCTGCTGCTCATCGCTGTTGTAATCCAGGCCGGGATGGTCTGGGCAAAACTCGAAACTATCGATGAGTTGAAGGCGATCTCGGTCTTCCATGTGGTCGGTTTTGCACTGGAGGCCTTCAAGACGTCCGGCAGCATCCAGTCGTGGAGCTATCCGGATTTCGCCTATACGAAGCTCTTTGGTGTTCCGCTGTTTTCCGGCTTCATGTATGCGGCCGTCGGCAGCTATGTCATCCAGGCCTGGCGCCTGTTTGATCTGCGCGTCAGACACCATCCATCCTATTGGATGGCAGGATTCATGGCATTGGCGATCTACGTCAACTTCTTCACCCACCACTATATCGGCGATTACCGCTGGTACATCGCCGCCTGCACGCTCGGTCTTTATGCGCGCACCACGGTCATCTTCAGGCCCTATGATCAAGACCGCAAGATGCCCCTGCTTCTCGCCTTCGTCCTGATCGGCTTCTTCATCTGGCTCGCAGAGAATATCAGCACCTTCTTCGGCGTGTGGCGCTATCCAAACCAGATCGGCGCGTGGTCGACCGTGCATATCGGCAAATGGACTTCGTGGTGTCTGCTGGTGATCATGACCTTTACGATCGTTGCGAACCTCAAGCATATCAAACACAAGATCCACGTGCCTGAATGAATTTCCGAAAACGGGCAGAGAACCAGGATATGTGCGGAGCGAACGCCGGACCGGCTTTTATCTCGCCATTCCTGTCAACTCATAGGGAGCGCCAAGCTTGATTGACCATATCCCGTCTCTGTAAGCGATCTCACAAAGAGCAGGCTCTTTTACCAAAGCGCCTTCGCGCCTTTGGGATACACATTGAAGGAGAAAGTGTTCTGGGCCTTCGATATAGGCAATGGCTGCCTGTTCGAAATCCAGCAGGCCGATAGCACCCCGCCTTTGACGCGCGTCCACGTCGCCTTTCGAGCCGGCAACAGGCGGAGGTCGAGTCGTTCTATCAAGGCGCTCTTGCAGCCGGCGCGCGGGACAATGGCGCACCTGGCCCGCGCCCGGACTACGCGCCCGATTATTATGCCTGCTTTATCCTCGATCCCGATGGCGACAATATCGAAGCCATGATCAATCAACCGCTTGTCAAAGCTTGAACAGAAGCGGGCTCAAACGCACAAACGCAAAAAGCCGGGCAAAGCCCGGCTTTCCTGTTCCCGTAAGCGGAAAATGTTAGGCAGCGACAGACTGCTCTTCAGCAGCGACGCGAGCCTTGTCGGCTGCACCCTTTGCATAGGTGTCGCGGTCAACGAATTCGATGACGGCGAGAGCAGCGTTGTCGCCCTGGCGGAAGCCGGCCTTCATGATACGCAGGTAGCCGCCATTGCGGGTTGCGTAGCGCGAGGCGATCGTGTCGAACAGCTTGTTGACGACGACAGCGTCCTTGATCTGCGAGATCGCCTGACGACGAGCGTGCAGGTCGCCGCGCTTGCCGAGGGTGACGAGCTTCTCGACGATCGGACGGATTTCCTTGGCCTTCGGCAGGGTCGTGACGATCTGCTCGTGGGTGATGAGCGAAGCCGCCATGTTGGCGAACATCGCCTTGCGGTGGCTTGCAGTTCTATTCAGCTTGCGGCCGGCTTTACCATGGCGCATTGCTATTCTCCTTTAATGCAGGTGCCCTTACGCTAACTGGGCCTGCCGTTTCCTGGCACATGCAGGCGATAGGCCTGCTGTTTGACGGGGAAAGGCAGCCGTAAAAAGCCTGCCTTTTTTGTTTCTTAATACTGGTCTTCGTAGCGCTTGGCGAGATCTTCGATGTTCTCGGGCGGCCATGCAGGCACTTCCATGCCGAGGTGCAGGCCCATGGAAGCGAGAACTTCCTTGATCTCGTTAAGCGACTTGCGACCAAAGTTCGGGGTGCGGAGCATTTCTGCTTCGGTCTTCTGAATGAGGTCGCCGATGTAGACGATATTGTCGTTCTTCAGGCAGTTTGCCGAACGAACGGACAGCTCGAGTTCGTCCACCTTCTTGAGGAGTGCCGGGTTGAAGGCCAGTTCGGTGACTGCCTCTTCCTCGGTTTCCTTCTGCGGTTCGTCGAAGTTGACGAAGACGCCAAGCTGGTCCTGCAGGATGCGAGCCGCGAAAGCGACGGCATCTTCGCCGGAGATAGAGCCATCGGTTTCGATGGACATGGTCAGCTTGTCGTAGTCGAGAACCTGTCCTTCGCGGGTGTTTTCAACCTTGTAGGACACCTTCTTGACCGGCGAGTAGAGGCTGTCGACCGGGATAAGACCGATCGGAGCATCTTCCGCACGATTGCGCTCAGCCGGGACGTAGCCCTTGCCGTTGTTGACGGTGAACTCCATGCGGATTTCGGCACCCTCGTCGAGCGTGCAGATCACATGCTCGGGGTTGAGGATTTCGATATCGCCGACCGTCTGGATGTCGCCAGCCGTTACAACACCCGGACCCTGCTTGCGCACAACCATGCGCTTGGCATCGTCGCCATCCATCTTGATGGCGATTTCCTTGATGTTGAGTACGATGTCCGTAACGTCCTCGCGAACGCCCGGGATCGACGAGAACTCATGCAGCACGCCATCGATCTGCACGGCCGTAACAGCGGCACCGCGCAAAGAGGAGAGCAGAACGCGACGCAGCGCGTTGCCGAGGGTGAGGCCGAAGCCACGCTCAAGCGGCTCTGCAACGAGAGTCGCCTTGGTGCGCGAGCTCGAAGAGAACTCCACCTTGTTCGGCTTGATCAGTTCCTGCCAGTTCTTCTGAATCATGATTTTGCCTTCCGTTCGTTGCCACTATCCAATCGTGACAACCGAGCTTGAAAACCACCGGGAGCGCTGAGGCGCTCACCGGTGACGATAGCGATGATCAGACGCGGCGCTTCTTGCGCGGACGGCAGCCATTGTGCGGGATCGGGGTCACGTCGCGAATGGACGTAATCATGAAACCGGCAGCCTGGAGCGCGCGCAGAGCCGATTCACGGCCGGAACCCGGACCGCAGACTTCGACTTCCAGCGACTTCATGCCGTGTTCCTGGGCCTTCTTGGCGCAGTCTTCGGCAGCGATCTGAGCAGCAAACGGGGTCGACTTGCGCGAGCCCTTGAAGCCCTTGGCGCCAGCAGACGACCAGGCAATTGCATTGCCCTGCGCGTCAGTGATCGTGATCATCGTGTTGTTGAAGGTCGAGTTGACGTGAGCGACACCCGACGAGATGTTCTTGCGCTCGCGACGGCGAACGCGGACGGCTTCCTTAGCCATGGTATTCCTTTCGTTGATCTCTTCACCGCCGTAATCCCAGCGGCTACACCGGAACGGCACCTGTACGGCCCCGCTCCAAACTCAAAAGAGGCCGGCGCAGACCGCCAGCCTCCCCACTCCGGTTTCCCGGAAATTACTTCTTCTTACCAGCGATCGCCTTTGCCGGACCCTTGCGGGTGCGAGCATTGGTGTGCGTGCGCTGACCGCGGACCGGAAGGCCACGACGGTGACGCAGGCCGCGGTAGCAGCCGAGATCCATCAAGCGCTTGATGTTCATCGAGGTTTCACGACGAAGATCACCCTCGACCTGATAGTCACGGTCAATGGTTTCACGGATCTGAAGAACTTCAGCATCCGTGAGCTGATGAACACGGCGATCAGCCGGAATACCGACCTTCTCGACGATTTCCTGCGCGAATTTCTGTCCGATCCCGTGAATATAGGTCAGCGCGATGACAACGCGCTTTGCAGTCGGGATGTTGACGCCAGCGATACGTGCCACGCCTGTTCTCCTTGCATTCCAGTTGCCATCCGGCAATAGGGCTTCGTTATGCAGCCAAAGGCCGCTCGTTCAAATTCGGGTTCGTAACATCGCAAAACGACCGAACCCGGATTTCCTTCGGGAAATCCGCGCCGATCGCAGGGAATGTCGCGAGTTGGCGCGGTTTAACGGAATCAGTGCAAAAAAGCAACCGCTCCCGCGAAGTTTATTTTCAAAGCTTTAAAGCTTGGAAAGGATGCCTTCGATTTCGGCCGTAACCTGATCGATCTCGGCCATGCCGTCCACGGACGTGAGTTTGCCCTTGGCGTAATAGTAGCCGATCAGCGGCGAGGTTTCCTTGTAGTAGACCTCGAGGCGCTTGGTCATGGTCTCGGCATTGTCGTCGGGACGACGCTTGAAGTGGGTAGAACCGCACTTGTCGCAAACCCCTTCCTTGACCGGGACCTTGTCCGTGTCGTGATAGACCGTGCCGCACTGAGCGCAGGAATAGCGGCCAGCCACGCGGCGGACCAACTCCTTGTCGTCCACACGAAATTCGATGACGACCGAAAGGTCCATGCCCTTGGCCTTGAGCATCACCTCTGTCGCATCCGCCTGCACGAGCGTGCGAGGGAAACCGTCGAGGATGAAGCCATTGGCGCAATCGGGCTGATCGATTCGCTCAGAGACGATGGCGTTGACGATCTCGTCCGAGACAAGATTTCCGGCGTCCATGACAGCCTTGGCGCGCTTGCCGACTTCAGTACCGGCCTGAACGGCGGCGCGCAACATGTCACCCGTGGAAAGCTGCGGAATGCCGTGCTTTTCCACGATCCGCTGGGCCTGGGTCCCCTTACCCGCGCCCGGCGGCCCCAAAAGTATAAGTCTCATCGCCCCCTCTTTCCTCCACGCAACTTCGATTTCTTGATCAGGCCTTCGTACTGCTGTGCGATCAGATGGCCCTGGATCTGCGCCACCGTATCAAGAGTTACGCTAACCACGATCAAAAGCGAAGTCCCACCAAGGGCTAATGGAATGCCGGTTTGCGACACCAGAATCTCGGGGAGGATGCAGACGAAGACGAGATAGATAGCGCCGATCACCGTGATACGGGTCAGCACATAGTCGATATACTCAGCGGTGCGGTCACCCGGACGAATGCCGGGGATGAAGCCGCCATGTTTCTTCAGATTGTCGGCCGTATCCTTCGGATTGAAGACAATGGCCGTGTAGAAGAAGGCGAAGAAGGCGATGAGGCCCGCATAGAGCAGCATATAAAGCGGCTGGCCATGGCCGAGGGCAGCAACGATAGAGGTGGCCCAGGCAGGCATCGCTGTCGTGGCGGCAAAACCTGCGATCGTCGCGGGCAAAAGCAGCAACGAGGACGCAAAGATTGCCGGGATGACGCCCGAAGTGTTCAGTTTCAGCGGCAGGTGCGAGGTATCGCCCTGGAACATCCGGTTGCCGACCTGGCGCTTCGGATATTGGATCAGCAGACGGCGCTGCGCACGCTCGACGAAGACGATGACGGCGATGACCGCGATCGCGACAACGATGACGAGCAGAATGAGGCTCGTCGACAGCGCACCGGTACGGCCGAGTTCCAACGTGCCGGCAAGAGCGGTCGGAAGACCGGCTGCAATTCCTGCGAAAATGATAAGCGAAATACCGTTGCCGATGCCGCGCGAGGTGATCTGTTCACCGAGCCACATCAGGAACATGGTGCCGCCGAGCAGAGTCAGGACGGTCGAAATTTTGAAGAACCAACCCGGATCGACAACAAGGCCGTTGCCGCTCTCGAGACCGACAGCAATGCCGTAGGCCTGCAGCGCGCCGAGGATGACCGTGCCATAGCGGGTGTACTGGTTGATGATCTTGCGGCCCTGCTCGCCTTCCTTCTTCAGATTTTCGAGCGCCGGCACGACCGAGGTCATGAGCTGCACGATGATCGAAGCGGAGATGTAGGGCATGATGCCGAGCGCGAAGATCGCCATGCGCTGCACCGCGCCGCCCGAGAACATGTTGAAGAGACCAAGAATGCCGCCGGCCTGACCCTGGAATGCCTGGGCGTAGGCCTGCGGATTAAGGCCTGGAAGCGGAATATGGGTGCCCAGCCGGTAGACGAGGAGAGCTGCCAGTGTGAACCACAGGCGCTTCTTAAGATCCTCGGCCTTGGCGAAGGTCGAAAAGTTGAGGTTTGAGGCCAGTTGTTCCGCTGCAGAAGCCATGCGATTCTCCGCGCTACCAATTCCGGCGCTCTCGAATTGGCCGGCACCGGAATCAGTATGAATTTCTTTTAAAAACCGGGCCTTGGACGGATTGCTGGCGCAACCCTGTGCCTCACCCTTGTTTTCAGTCTTACCGCACCGACGCGAGCCGCGTCCAAGCAGGTTTAATGAGGCTCACATATGGGAGCAAAATCGCCCGGTGTGAAGCACCCCGGGCGATATATCATGTGTTTATTATTCTGCCGCTGCGGCAGAAAGAAGCGTTATCTTGCCGCCGGCCTTTTCGATCTTCTCGACGGCAGACTTGGAAGCGCCTGCAACTTCGAGCGTGACCTTAGCCTTGAGCTCGCCATCGGACAGAACGCGAACGCCGTCCTTCGGGCGACGGATGACGCCGGCAGCCTTCAGAGCAGCCGCATCGATCGTTGCCTTCGCGTCCAGCTTGCCGGCATCGACGGCAGCCTGGATGCGTGCGAGCGATACGACAACGTAGTCGGCTGCGAAGATGTTGGTGAAGCCACGCTTCGGCAGGCGACGGTAGATGGGCATCTGACCGCCTTCGAAGCCGTTGATGGCAACGCCCGAACGGGACTTCTGACCCTTTACACCACGACCACCGGTCTTACCGGAGCCCGAGCCGATACCGCGGCCGAGGCGCTTGCGGCTATGGGTAGAGCCTTCGTTATCCTTGATTTCATTGAGTTTCATGAGCTTTACTCCGGACTCACTTCTCGTCGACGACGCGAACGAGATGCTGGACTGCACGGATCATGCCACGAACGGCTGGAGTGTCTTCCAGCGTGCGGCGGCGGTGCATCTTGTTCAGTCCGAGACCGATCAGCGTACGCTGCTGGACGTCCGGACGGCGAATCGGGCTGCCGACCTGTTCGATCGTAACAGTCTTCGCTTCAGCCTTCTTGGTAGCCTTGGCCATTGGTCAGCTCCTCTTATTCTTCAGAGGCGTTGCCGGAAGCGGCACGGCGAGCCTGGAGCGTAGCATACTTGATGCCGCGCTGGGCTGCGATGTCCTTCGGGTGAACCTGGTGCTTCAGAGCGTCGAAGGTGGCGCGAACCATGTTGTAAGGGTTCGACGAACCGGTCGACTTGGCGACGACGTCGTGGACGCCGAGCGTTTCGAAAACGGCGCGCATCGGACCACCGGCGATGATACCGGTACCAACCTTGGCCGAGCGCAGCAGAACCTTGCCGGCGCCATGACGGCCATGGACGTCGTGATGCAGCGTACGGCCGTCACGCAGCGGTACGAAGATCAGCTCGCGCTTGGCGGCTTCGGTTGCCTTGCGGATGGCTTCCGGCACTTCACGTGCCTTGCCATGGCCGAAGCCGACGCGGCCCTTCTGGTCGCCAACGACGACGAGTGCTGCGAAACCAAAACGACGGCCGCCCTTGACGACCTTGGCGACGCGGTTGATCGCGACAAGCTTGTCGACGAATTCGCTATCGCGCTCTTCGCGGCTCTGGCGGTCTTCCCGCTGCGGCCTTCTTTCCTGTGCCATTGTCCTCTTCCTTTTTCTTTTCCGGGTGCAATCGGCAAACAAAACGAGGACCGCATCGTCTTCCTCAAGGGAACGGTTTGCGGTCCGGTGAAATCCGGCCGAGGCTTAAAAAGCCTTCGGCCGGAAACTGATTAGAAGGTCAGGCCGCTTTCGCGGGCTGCATCTGCCAGGGCCTTGATGCGGCCGTGATAGATGAAGGCGCCACGGTCGAAAACGACCTCAGTGACACCTGCCTTGGAGGCGCGCTCAGCAACGAGCTTGCCGACGAGGGCTGCTGCTGCTGTGTCGGCACCGGTCTTCAGAGAACCGCGCAGATCCTTGTCGAGGGTCGATGCAGCGGCAAGAGTCTTGCCGGCAACATCGTCGATGACCTGAGCGTAGATGTTCTTCGAGGAGCGATGAACCGACAGGCGCGGACGGCCATTGGCCACCGACTTGAGATGACGGCGCACGCGGTTGGCACGACGTGCAAGTGCTTCTTTCCTGCTAGCCATTTCGCGTGATCCTTACTTCTTCTTGCCTTCTTTGCGGACAATCCGCTCTTCGGCATACTTGACGCCCTTGCCCTTGTAGGGCTCCGGACCGCGGTATTCGCGGATCTCGGCGGCGACCTGGCCGACCTGCTGCTTGTTGATGCCGGTGACGATAATTTCCGTCGGCTTCGGTACAGCGATCGTGATGCCCTGCGGCGGTTCGTAGACCACGTCGTGGCTGAAACCGAGAGCCAGCTGCAGGTTCTTGCCCTGCAGGGAGGCACGGTAACCAACGCCGTTGATTTCGAGCTTGCGCTCGTAGCCGTCCTTGACGCCCTTGAAGATGTTTTCGATCATCGTGCGGGACATGCCCCACTTCGAACGAGCATCCTTCGTCTGGCTGAGCGGCGTTACGACGACCGCATTGTTTTCAAGCTTGAGGCTGATTTCGTCGTTTGCGACGAAGAACAGCTCGCCCTTCGGGCCCTTCGCAGTAACCTTCTGGCCATCGACCGTAGCCGTGATCCCAGCAGGTACCTGAACGGGCTTCTTACCGATACGAGACATGTTTCAATCCTGTCTGTTCGCTATGGAGACCCTGCGCAGTCTTAGAAGACCGAGCAGAGAACCTCGCCACCAACGTTCTGTTCGCGAGCCTGGTGATCGGCCATCACACCCTTCGGAGTCGAAAGGATGGTGATGCCGAGGCCGTTCGCGACCTGCGGAATGGACTTGACCGAGACATAAACCCGGCGGCCCGGCTTGGACACACGGCCGATCTCACGGATCACCGATGCGCCTTCATAGTACTTCAGTTCGATGTTCAGTTCCGACTTGCCGTTGCCGAAATCGACGACGGAGTAGCCACGGATGTAGCCTTCGGACTGGAGGACATCGAGAACACGTGCACGGAGCCTGGAAGCAGGCGTCGAAACCGACGACTTGCGACGCGAAGCACCGTTACGGATACGGGTGAGCATATCGCCCAACGGATCAGTCATTGTCATCTAACCTGCTCCTTACCAGCTCGACTTGACGATGCCCGGCACCTTGCCGAGATTGCCCAGTTCACGTAGCGCGATACGCGACATACGCAGTTTACGGTAATAAGCGCGCGGACGACCGGACACTTCGCAACGGTTGCGAATGCGGGTCTTCGATCCGTCGCGCGGCAGGGATGCCAGCTTGATCGAGGCCTTGAACCGCTCTTCGATCGGAAGAGCCTGGTTCATGATGATCGCCTTCAGGGCAGCACGCTTGCTGGCCTGGTTTGCGACCGTAGTACGGCGGCGCTTGTTCTTTTCAACTGCGCTTGTCTTCGCCATGTCAGGTTCCTTTTCTACGCTCGTCGTTACGGTTACTGACGGAACGGGAAGCTGAACTCCGTGAGGAGTGCGCGAGCTTCGTCGTCGGTCGTGGCCGTCGTGCAAACGATGATGTCCATGCCCCACATCTGATCAACCTTGTCGTAGTTGATTTCAGGGAACACAATGTGCTCCTTGATGCCCATGGCAAAGTTGCCACGGCCGTCAAAGCTCTTCGGGTTCAGGCCGCGGAAGTCGCGAACGCGCGGAAGCGCGATGTTGACCAGGCGATCCAGGAACTCGTACATGCGGGCGCCGCGCAGGGTGACCTTCGCGCCGATCGGCATGTGTTCGCGGACCTTGAAGCCAGCGATAGAGTTGCGTGCACGGGTGATGACCGGCTTCTGGCCAGCAATGGCAGCCAGGTCGGCAGCAGCAACGGTCGGCTTCTTCGAGTCAGCCGTGGCTTCGCCCACACCCATGTTGATAACGATCTTGTCGAGCTTCGGGATCATCATCTCGTTGGCGTAGGAGAACTTCTCCTGCATCGCCTTACGGATCCGCTCGACATATTCCTTCTTGAGCCGCGGCTCGTACTTTGCCTCAGCCATCGATCACTTCTCCCGAACGCTTGGCCACGCGGACCTTCTTGCCGTCAACAACCTTGAAGCCGACGCGGGTCGGCTTGCCGTCCTTGTCGATGATCGAGACGTTGGACAGGTGAACCGAAGCTTCCTTGGAAATAATCCCGGCTTCCTGGGTCTGCGTCTGGCGCTGGTGGCGCTTTACGAGGTTTACGCCGCGAACGACGGCGCGATCTTCCTTCGGCAGGACCTGAAGGACTTCGCCAGTGCGGCCCTTGTCCTTGCCTGCGAGCATGACGACCTTGTCGCCCTTACGAATCTTTTGCATCGTTCCCGCTCCTTACAGTACTTCGGGAGCCAGCGAGATGATCTTCATGTGGTTCTTCGCACGCAATTCGCGCGGAACCGGTCCGAAGATACGGGTGCCGATCGGCTCTTTCTTGTTGTCGATGAGGACTGCTGCATTCGTGTCGAAGCGGATGACAGAGCCATCCGGACGACGGATGTCCTTGGCGGTACGAACGACAACCGCCTTCATCACGTCACCCTTCTTCACACGGCCGCGCGGAATAGCTTCCTTGATCGAAACGACGATGACGTCGCCGATCGAGGCATACTTGCGCTTCGAGCCGCCCAGCACCTTGATGCACATGACACGACGGGCGCCGGAATTATCCGCGACGTCGAGGTTTGTTTGCATCTGAATCATATCAGGTCGCCTTCTTGTTCTTACCGGAATGGTTGGGCAATGCCCCCTCTCCCGGCTTATGAGAATTCTCTACCGGCCGCTCGTCGTGAGGACAGCGAAAACACGGCAATAGCTTGAATAGCGCGGGATAGATCGTTGCCAGGGTGGTTTCCCAGATGGGACCTTCCGTGCGCTTAAAGCAAAAGAACGCCCGGCATTCGAGCGTTCCGACGCTGCTTCATACAGAAATTTCCGCGAGACGCAAGGCCTCGCGTGAAATTCTTACTTGGCCTGGGCGGCAATAACCGTCCAGCGCTTGTCCTTGGAGATCGGTGCGCACTCCTCGATGGAGACGATATCGCCGATCTTGTACTGGTTGTTTTCGTCGTGGGCCTTGTACTTCTTGGAGCGACGAACGGTCTTCTGGAGCAGCGGATGAGCGAAACGACGCTCAACGCGAACTACGACAGTCTTCTCGTTCTTGTCACCAACCACGACGCCCTGCAGAATGCGCTTCGGCATGTTTTTTTCCTTTAGGCCTTTGCTTCTGCCGCCTTCTGGCGGGCAATGGTTTTGACGCGGGCGATGTCCTTGCGGACTTCGTTGATGCGCGAGGTCTTCTCAAGCTGGTTCGTCGCCTTCTGGAAGCGCAGGTTGAACTGCTCCTTCTTCAGGTCGGCGAGCTTGTCCTTGAGCTGGTCGGCCGTGAGGCCGCGTACTTCTTCGGCTTTCATCGTGCCTTCTCCTTACTCTGCGATGCGCTGTACAAAGCGCGTCTTGACCGAGAGCTTGGCCGAGCCGAGGCGAAGCGCTTCACGCGCGATTTCCTCGGAGACACCGTCGATCTCGAACATCATACGACCGGGCTTGACCTTGCATGCCCAGTATTCCACGGAACCCTTACCCTTACCCATACGGACTTCGGTGGGCTTTGCGGTTACCGGAACGTCCGGGAACACGCGGATCCAAACACGGCCGGCGCGCTTCATGTAACGCGTGATCGCGCGGCGGGCCGCTTCGATTTCACGTGCGTTAACGCGGTTCGGCTCCTGAGCCTTCAGGCCGAATTCGCCGAAGGCCAGATCAGAACCACCCTTGGCTACGCCCTTGATGCGGCCCTTGAACTGCTTGCGGTACTTAGTACGCTTTGGCTGCAACATTTTCTTACTTCTCCGAGCTTATCTTTCGCCAGCGCTAATTACGCGTTATCGCGTTCGCGGCGACGATCGCCACGGTCGCGTTCGCGGCTTGCCGGACCCTGTGCGTCGCCTTCCAGCGCGCGACGTTCGGAAGCCATCGGATCGTGCTCAAGGATTTCGCCCTTGAAGATCCAGACCTTGATGCCGCAGATACCGAATGCGGTTTCGGCTTCAGCCGTACCGTAGTCGATGTCGGCGCGCAGGGTGTGCAGCGGAACGCGGCCTTCGCGGTACCATTCCGTACGAGCGATTTCTGCACCACCGAGACGGCCGGCGCAGGTGATCTTGATGCCTTCGGCACCAAGACGCATCGCGGACTGAACGGCGCGCTTCATGGCGCGACGGAAAGCCACGCGGCGCTCGAGCTGCTGGGCGATCGACTGAGCGACGAGTGTCGCGTCGATTTCCGGCTTGCGCACTTCAACGATGTTGAGGTGCGTTTCGGAATTTGTCATTTCCGACAGCTTCTTGCGGAGCTTGTCGATGTCGGCGCCCTTGCGGCCGATGATCAGGCCCGGACGGGCCGAGTGGATCGTGACGCGGCACTTCTTGTGCGGGCGCTCGATAACCACCTTGGAGATACCGGCCTGCTTCAGTTCGCTCATGACGAACTTCCGCATCTTCAGGTCTTCGTGCAGGAGCTGACCGTATTCGGCATTGTCCGCGAACCAGCGGCTATCCCAAGTACGGTTGATGCCAAGACGGAAACCAATAGGATTGATTTTCTGACCCATTATGCGGCCTCCTCTTGTGCCTGCACTTCACGAACGACGATCGTCAGGTGAGCGAACGGACGTTCGATGCGCGATGCGCGGCCACGGCCACGAGCGTGGAAGCGCTTCATGACGATCGACTTGCCGACATAAGCCTCGGCGACGACGAGAGCATCGACGTCGAGGTCATGGTTGTTTTCAGCGTTGGCGATCGCAGATTCGAGCGTCTTCTTGACGGCGCCTGCAATGCGCTTGCGGGAGAATTCCAGCTCAGCGAGTGCACGCTCGACCTTCTTGCCGCGGATGGCCGCAGCAACCAGGTTAAGCTTCTGGGGGCTGACACGAAGCGTGCGGGCGACTGCCTGCGCTTCGTTGTCCTTGAGCCGGCGTTCTGTTTTTGCCTTGCCCATCGTTACTTCCTCTTTGCCTTCTTGTCCGCGCCGTGACCGTAATAGGTCCGGGTCGGAGAGAATTCACCGAACTTGTGACCGACCATGTCTTCATTGACGCTGACCGGAACATGCTTGCTGCCGTTGTAGACGCCGAAGGTGAGACCGACGAACTGCGGCAGGATCGTGGAGCGACGGCTCCAGATCTTGATTACTTCTGCGCGTCCGCCTTCACGAACCTTCTCAGCCTTCTTGAGAAGATAGCCGTCAACGAACGGACCTTTCCATACTGAACGAGCCATTGGAGACTTCCTCTCTTACTTCTTACGCTGATGACGCGAGCGCATAATCATCTTGTCGGTCGACTTGTTCGACCGGGTGCGCTTGCCCTTGGTCGGCTTGCCCCACGGAGAAACCGGGTGACGACCACCAGAGGTGCGGCCTTCACCACCGCCGTGCGGGTGGTCGACCGGGTTCATGACGACACCGCGGTTATGCGGACGCTTGCCGCGCCAAACAGTACGACCGGCCTTGCCGTCGTTGATGTTGGCATGGTCAGGGTTCGACACTGCACCGATCGAAGCAAGGCAGGTGCCGTGCACTAGACGCTGTTCGCCCGAGTTCAGGCGAAGGATCGCCATGCCCTGGTCGCGGCCGACGAGCTGTGCGTAGGAACCGGCGGAGCGGGCAATCTGACCGCCCTTGCCCGGCTTCATTTCCACATTGTGGATGATGGAGCCGACCGGGATGTACTGCAGCGGCATCGTGTTGCCGGGCTTGACGTCAACAACCTTGTCGGAAGCGATGACCTTGTCGCCAGCAGCAAGACGCTGCGGAGCGATGATGTAGGCCTGTTCGCCATCGGCGTATTTGATGAGCGCGATGTAAGCCGTACGGTTCGGGTCGTATTCGATACGCTCGACAGTGCCTTCGACGTCGAACTTGCGACGCTTGAAGTCGATGATGCGATAGGTACGCTTGTGACCGCCGCCGATGAAGCGGGCCGTGATGCGGCCGAGGTTGTTACGACCGCCGCTCTTGGTCAGACCTTCCGTCAGCGCCTTAACCGGCTTGCCCTTGTAGAGGCCAGAACGGTCGACGATGACCAGCTGGCGCTGGCTCGGGGTCGTCGGATTGAATGTTTTCAATGCCATTTTTTTATCCTCAGAGACCGGTGGAGACGTCGATCGTCTGGCCTTCGGCCAACGTCACGACAGCCTTCTTCACGTCCTGCTGCTTGCCGACAAAACCGCGGAAACGCCGGGTCTTGCCCTTGCGCAGCAGAGTGTTGACGGCGGTAACCTTGACGCCGAAGAGCGCCTCGACTGCAGCCTTGATTTCCGGCTTCGTCGCCTTCTTGGCGACATTGAAAACAACCTGGTTGTTTTCCGATACCAGCGTGGACTTTTCGGTGATCGCAGGAGAAACGATCACATCGTAGTGGCGGAGATCGGTCACTTGAATCGCTCCTCTAGCGCTTCAACGGCAGCCTTGGAAAGCACGAGCTTGCCGCGGCGGACGATGTCGTAAACGTTGATGCCCTGGATCGGCAGAACATCGATGTTCGGGATGTTCTGGGCAGCGAGCTTGAAGTTACCGTCGAGCTCGGCGCCGCCGATGAAGAGGGCGTTGGTGAGGCCCAGCGTTGCGAATACGCCGGCCAGAGCCTTCGTCTTTGCTTCGTTGGCGACCAGATCATCAATGATGATCAGTTCGTCTGCCTTGATCTTGGCGGACAGCGCGTGACGCAGGCCGAGTGCGCGAACCTTCTTCGGAAGGTCGTGTTCGTGGCTGCGAGCAACCGGGCCGTGGGCCTTACCACCACCGCGGAACTGCGGAGCACGAGCCGAATGGTGACGAGCGCGGCCCGTACCCTTCTGCTTGTACATCTTGGCGCCGGTGCGCCAGACGTCTGCGCGGCCCTTTGCCTGGTGCGTGCCCTGCTGCTTCTTAGCAAGCTGCCAGCGGATAACGCGGGCGAGAATATCTTCGCGGGGCTCAAGGCCGAAAATCGCTTCCGAAAGGGAAACCTTCCCAGCGTCTTTTCCCTCGAGGGTCTTGACGTTCAATTCCATTGGTCTGGCTCCCTTACTTCGCTGCCGACTTGACGGCGTCGCGCACGATGATCCAGGCACCCTTGGAACCGGGTACTGCACCCTTGATCAGGATCAGACCGCGATCTTCGTCGGTCGAAACGACTTCAAGGTTCTGCGTCGTCACGCGCGTCTGGCCCATGTGACCAGCCATCTTCTTGTTCTTGAAAACCTTGCCCGGATCCTGGCGCGAACCTGTCGAACCATGCGAGCGGTGCGAAACAGACACACCGTGCGTGGCGCGCAGACCGCCGAAGCCGTGGCGCTTCATGGCGCCGGCAAAGCCCTTACCGATCGTCGTGCCTGTGACATCGACGAGCTGGCCAGCAGCAAAGTGATCAGCCTTGATCTCAGTACCAATGTCGAGCAGGTGGTCTTCCGAAACACGGAATTCCTGCAGCTTGGCCTTGGGCTCAACGTTAGCGACGGCAAAGTTGCCGCGCATGGCCTTGGACGTGTTCTTTACCTTGGCCTGGCCAGCACCGAGCTGAAGCGCGGTATAGCCATTCTTTTCTACGGTGCGCTGGGCCACGACCTGGCAGCTTTCCAAACGCAGTACCGTTACCGGGACATGCTCGCCGGCGTCGTTGTAGACGCGGGTCATTCCCACCTTCTGTGCAATCACACCTGAACGCATCGGTTCAATCCTTCCAACTCAGCTCGAGCAAGCTCAGAGCTTGATCTCAACATCGACACCTGCGGCGAGATCGAGCTTCATCAGCGCGTCTACCGTCTGCGGGGTCGGATCTACGATGTCGAGCAGGCGCTTATGCGTGCGCATCTCGAACTGTTCGCGGCTCTTCTTGTCGATGTGCGGGGACCGGTTGACCGTAAACTTCTCGATGCGGGTCGGAAGCGGAACGGGGCCCCGGACGCTAGCACCGGTGCGCTTCGCCGTCGACACGATCTCGCGCGTGGAAGCATCGAGAATCCGGTGATCGAACGCCTTCAGGCGAATGCGGATATTTTGGCCGTTCATTCGACGTTATCCTTGTGTTTGTTTTCCACATGTCTTTGGGCAAGACACGGGTTGTTCTTTCTTCCTAAGGCGGACCACCGGTTTCAAAGATCGAGAGAGACGCCTGTTACGGCATCCCTATCCACTCTTCAGGGCCTTTTGACCCACCTTATTGTTTCTTTAGTCGCCGCTTCGTCTACCAAAGCGGTACGCAAATCGCGCTCGCGCGCCATTTGCAACATTTCTGTGTAATAAGCAAGCGGCCAGCGCCGCTTGCATCATAATAATGTCATCGAATCGGCTGCCCCACCGGAGCAGCCGAATGAATTACTCGACGATCGAAGCGACGATGCCTGCACCGACGGTACGGCCGCCTTCGCGGATAGCGAAGCGAAGCTTTTCTTCCATCGCGATCGGAACGATCAGCTCGACGTCAACGGTGACGTTGTCGCCAGGCATGACCATTTCCGTGCCTTCCGGAAGCGTCACGATGCCCGTAACGTCCGTCGTGCGGAAGTAGAACTGCGGACGGTAGTTCGTGAAGAACGGCGTATGACGGCCGCCTTCTTCCTTCGTCAGGATGTAGGCTTCGGCCTTGAACTTCTTGTGCGGCTTGACAGAGCCCGGCTTGCACAGGATCTGGCCACGCTCGACGCCGTCACGGTTCACACCGCGAACCAGAGCGCCGATGTTGTCGCCAGCCTGGCCCTGATCGAGCAGCTTGCGGAACATTTCAACGCCGGTAACCGTCGTCTTCGACGTCGCACGAATGCCGACGATCTCGACTTCTTCGCCAACCTTGACGATGCCACGCTCGACGCGGCCGGTCACAACCGTACCACGGCCCGAGATCGAGAACACGTCTTCGATCGGCATCAGGAACGGCTGGTCGATCGGACGCTCAGGCGTCGGGATGTAGGCGTCGACAGCAGCCATCAGCTCGCGGATCGCGTCTTCACCGATCTTCTTGTCAGAATCTTCAAGAGCAGCAAGCGCCGAACCCTTGACGACCGGGATGTCGTCGCCCGGGAAGTCGTAGGACGACAGAAGTTCGCGAACTTCGAGCTCGACGAGCTCAAGCAGTTCAGCGTCGTCAACCTGGTCGACCTTGTTGAGGAACACGACGATCGCCGGAACGCCAACCTGGCGGGCGAGCAGGATGTGCTCGCGCGTCTGCGGCATCGGGCCGTCAGCAGCAGAGCAGACCAGGATCGCGCCGTCCATCTGCGCAGCACCGGTGATCATGTTCTTGACATAGTCGGCGTGGCCGGGGCAGTCGACGTGCGCGTAGTGGCGGGCCGGCGTCTCATACTCGACGTGAGCCGTCGAAATGGTGATGCCGCGTGCCTTTTCTTCCGGTGCAGCGTCGATCTGGTCATACGCCTTGAACTCACCGAAATACTTCGTGATCGCTGCCGTCAGAGACGTCTTGCCGTGGTCAACGTGGCCGATCGTGCCGATGTTGACGTGCGGCTTGTTGCGCTCAAACTTACTCTTTGCCATTTGAATGCTTCCTGTGGACGTAAAATGGGTGACCCCGGCGAACCGGTTTAGTGCCGCCGTTTAAGGCTTTCGGCGAAATTGCGCAAGACTTAATTGCAGACGCCATTCTTCGCGTGTGAGCGCATATGGGAGCTAATTCGCAACCCGCAAGACGATTCGCCTGTGCCCTCCCCAAAACATCTGAAATTCCAGACAAAATCGACAGAAGGCCTGGGCTCGCGCTTCAGCCAAGCCCAGAGGCAGCTGCGATTTTTGCAATCGCCGCGCAAGCATCACATAGTGCTGGCGACACAGCACCTTCCGCCTCGAACGCAACGCGCTAAAACAAGTCTTCGATAGTGGGGATCAAGCTGGAGCGGGTAGCGGGAATCGAACCCGCGTATTCAGCTTGGAAGGCTGCTGCTCTACCATTGAGCTATACCCGCGGGGTGGTCCGATCCAATGACGAATGGTGGAGAGAGTTGGATTTGAACCAACGTAGGCTGAGCCAACGGATTTACAGTCCGTCCCCTTTAACCACTCGGGCATCTCTCCAGTTTTTCGTCCGGATCGTGAGACCAAGTTCGTCAGACTTTGAAGCATTGCCGCCCCGTCGTCTGCGCCGCGTATATGACCGGAGCATTTCAGTCTGTCAACACGAAGACAATGGAAAAGACAGGAAAAATTTCATCGCCTGTTGAAAGCCGGCGTAAGAAAGAAGGTCTATGCGGAAACAGGCGCCATCGTTATAAAGCCGCATGAGCAAAGATAAGAAATCCGGCGACACGCCCATCACTGACAAGTCCGCAAAGGACACGCATTACGCAACGCTGCGACGCGCGCATCGCGACGGCAAGCGCGAACGCGGTGAAATCCCGACGCCGGCGCCGCAGAAGCGCAAGCGTGGCGGGGACGACTGGAAGCCGCCGGCGATGGCCCCCGACCAGGTCTTCCTTTACGGCCTTCATACCGTTCGCGCCGCGCTCGAAAATCCGGAGCGCAAGAAGATCAAGCTATCGGTCACGCAGAACGCGCTTGCGCGATTGGAGATCGATCCCGAGACGATCGGCATTCCCGTCGAAATGGTTTCGCCACAGGATATCGACAAGGTGCTCGGCCCCGAAGCAATCCATCAGGGCGTGATGCTGGAAACAAGCCCCCTGCCCGTCCGAAGGCTGGAAGCGCTGAAGGACAGTCCGCTGCTTCTCGTGCTCGATCAGGTGACCGATCCCCACAATGTCGGCGCCATCATGCGCTCGGCCGTCGCCTTCAATGCAGGCGCAGTTATCACCACCCAGAGACATAGCCCGACCGAATCGGGCGTACTTGCCAAATCGGCTTCCGGCGCGCTGGAACTCATACCTTATATACAGATCACCAATCTCTCGGATGCGCTCGGCGAATTGCACAAGCTCGGCTTCTTCACGATCGGGCTCGATTCGGAGGGACCGGCGCCACTGGAAGGCACGTTCTCAGGTGGCAGAATAGCGCTTGTGCTCGGCGCCGAAGGCAAGGGCCTGCGGCAGAAGACTCGGGAAACCGTCAGCGCGCTTGCCCGTCTCGATATGCCTGGCGCCATCAAATCGCTGAACGTATCGAATGCCGCGGCGATTGCGCTTTATGCGGCGGGGCTGCATCTAAAGGCATAGACCACAGCCTGCAGATCACTCTTAATATGTCGTGGACAGAGGCAAGGATCCCGCCATCGCGGTTGAACACCTCCTCCTCTGGTCCATATTCCGCGTTGGAAAGAGCTTGCTGGTCACTATTGTCGGCAACGCATTTTATCCCCTGGGGCACCGGACAAAAGGAAATCCGCATTATGGCATTTCGACCGCTGATCTTCGGTGTTCTCTTCATTGCGGTCTTCGTCATGGTCATTTTGAGCATCATGTGGGTGGACAAGTCTCACCCGATCCGCCAGCCGGATCCGCTGGCGCCGTCGACGACGCCAGCAAGCCCACCTCCGTCAGCGCAATAGCCGATCCGGAACCCGCAAAGCCGTCAGACGTTTAATCCCGCAAGACAAACAGGGATTTAAATGTTCATGCGCCTGATGATTGCTGTCGTTGCCATTATGATTGCCTCGGTGCTCAGCCTCGCGATGATGTCTCCGTCCGGCGCCGGACAGACGGGCAACGGCACGAAGATCGCATCAAGTGTGAACGCACCCGAGCAGAAGTGAACCTGACGTCAAATCTCCTCAACGGACGAGACGCCGGACGTTTTCCGCGATATTGCCGAGTAGCCGCGCACGGTCAGCGCCATTTTCGCCGACACCGTCCTGATTTACGACACCATGAAGGGCGTTGAACAGGAACATGGCGGTGAATGCCGGGTCCGCCAGCGGCCAAGCCCCTTCGCGGTCGCCTGCTGCAAGGAGTTCCGCGAGATCATCTATCAGGATGTTGCTTGTCAGGCCTTCGCGGCTCGGCGGCGGAGCAACAGCAAAGACAAGGTTGTGAAGGGGCGATGCGTTCAGGTAGCCCTCGGCGCAGGCTTTTGCCCAGGCTGTCAACTTGCCGTTCCAGTCGCTTACACCCTGTTTACCCACTTCTTCCACGATGCCGTTCAGGAGATTTTGAACGAAGCGGGTCCGCAATGCTTCGATAACATCCGCCTTCGAGGAGAAGTGAAGGTAGAAGGCTCCCTTCGAGACGGCAGCGCCCTGGGTGATCTCCTCGATCGTCGTATGCTCAACCCCCTTGTCGAGAAAGAGGCGTTCGGCCGCAAGCATGAGCTCGTCCCGTCTTTCCTCAGCCGGTTTAGTCCTTGGCCTGCCGGCCACGCGTGGTGCCATCGGAAAATCCGTCAATGCCCGCGACGCTGAGGCTCCGCTCGATGAAGGTAGCCTGCGAAGACGTCCCGCATAGCAGTGTTTTCAATGTCAGGCAAAAGACGACCGGCCTCGCCACGGTGATAGCCGCTATGTGTAATCACATGGGCAAGCATCTCCTCCCGCGACATACGGCCCTGTCCGCCATCGGTGAAAGTGAAGTCGATCACCTCTTCCAGCTCGTCGGGCGTAAGCCGCAATACATAGTTCAGATACCATTCATCGGTTTGCCTGATCGCGGAGGCGAGATCGGCAAAGGCCGGCGGCTCCCTGCTCCAACTCGCCGTGTACCCGTGAAACTTCTTCTGCAGGTTGGCGGCGAAGATCCGGTCGACGATATGCGCGTGATTGAGGACGCGGAAAGCGGACAGCAGCTCCTCGGATGGCCCCCGATCGGAAAATGAGTCGAGAGCGTCCAGCAGTTCCTCATCGACGTTGGCCTTATACTGAAACAAGGAGGTCAAAAGCGTTTTTGCAGACATGGCGAACTCCATCGCGGCGGGCATCTGCCTTCTTCTATATTATTGACTGGTGGTCAGTCAATAATATCTGTCTGCTCGAAGCACCTAGTCTATGCGGCAGAATGCATGTTTACAGGCACAAAAAACCCGCCGCACGGTTGGACCTTTGCGACGGGATTTTGTTTAGGCCGGCAACCGCCCTTTGCTGATCAGCCGTCAGCTCCGGTAGAGCCAGTAGGGCCGATCATGATGGCGCCAGCGACGTTCGCGCCAACGTTCCTCTCCCCGCCACTCGCGACGCTCATAGCCCCAGGCCGGTCGCCAATAGCGGCGTTCACGCCAGTCTCGGCGATCCCGCCAATCGCGGCGATCCCGCCAATCGTCACGATCGCCCCAATCACGATCACCGCCGCGGACCTGAATCACATCGCTCTGGTGTGAGACTTCCGGACGGTTGAGAGGGACAGCCGCAGCCGGTGCTACGGCGGAAAACAGGGTACCTGCCGAAAGAGCAACGGCTAGGAGAAAATTGGCGACCTTCATGGCTCACTTCCTCGTTTCTGATGAAGCGAGAATGGCCGAGCGCACCTGAATTGCCGCTGAATCGACCCTTCAGTCTTTGTTCATGTCATGGAATGGTTGGAAAACTGGTGCCCCCGCCAGGGTTCGAACCCGGGACCCCCTGATTACAAATCAGGTGCTCTACCAACTGAGCTACAAGGGCAACGGCTGCGAAGTAGCAGATTCTGATCTTTTGTAAAGAAAATTTGCCTCTTTCGGGCAGTCGAAGAAGGCTATCCACAGCCGTTGTCGATCAGCGCTATGGTTGGGAAAGCCCGGTGGACTAAATCGCGGGCCGATCTATGGGTGATAAGATCATCCGAACTTCGCGCGCAACGCAAAACGTCTTGTCGTACAAGCCCTTTATCCTTTAGCTAGAGCAGCATAACAAAGGGCATTGCATGGGCAGGTCATTTCAGACGCTTTCTTTTATCGCTTCGCCGACGACCGAAGCGCTCGCCGCACGGGATGAGCTGATTCGTCTTTACGGCGATGTGCCCGCAAACGAGGCCGACGTCATCGTCGCACTCGGCGGCGATGGCTTCATGCTTCAGACGCTGCACAGCACGATGAACAGCGGCAAGCTCGTCTACGGTATGAATTGCGGATCAGTCGGCTTCCTGATGAATGACTACAAGACAGATGGCCTGCACGACCGCATCTGTTTCGCCGTCGAGAATGCCTTTCATCCGTTGAAAATGACGACGCGCAATGCCGACGGCAGCAATTCGTCCGCGCTTGCGATCAACGAGGTCTATCTTTTCCGGCAATCCTATCAGGCGGCGAAGCTCAGGGTGGAGATCGACGGGCACGTGCGGCTGGAGGAACTGATCTGCGATGGCTTGATGGTGGCAACGCCTGCGGGCTCTACCGCCTACAATCTTTCCGCTCACGGTCCGATCCTGCCGCTTGACGCCCCCCTGCTCGCCATGACGCCAGTCAGCGCCTTCCGTCCGCGACGCTGGCGCGGAGCGCTGCTTCCCAACCGCGTAACCGTCGACATCCACATATTGGAAGCCGAGAAGCGGCCGGTGAATGCCGTCGCCGACAATACGGAGATCAAATCCATACTGCATGTGCGCATCGCCCAATCCGAGGACATGACAGCACGCATCCTTTCCGATCCCGACCGCTCTTGGTCGGACCGGATTTTGGCAGAACAATTCGAGGATTGAAATAATGGCGATGCGGCAAGCATTTATGACGGCGTTCCTCGTAGCGGGATGGGCGATCGCCGCCGAGGCACAGACCGTTCACGACGATATCCTGCCGGCCTCGATCATCTTCGCGACCAGCACCGGCTATTGGGAAGACGACGGCAATTCGCTGCCGGTCGAGCGCGCGCCGACAACCACCCAGAGCGTCAGCACCGCTGATGCCAAGCCGCAGCAGCGGCGACACGGCTATTACAAGCTTTTCGCCGTGCGCCAGTCCGACAAGACCTCCAAGGTCTACCTGCAGCAGATCGCGCAGAGCGACGCCGGACCCGCCATCATCTCGACGGTCGAATTGCAGGAAATCAGCGACCTCAAGCCCTATGTCACAGATATCCGGCCCGAGAATTCGAGCGGCATCATCAAGGAGCCTGGCCTGTTCGCCACGGTCTATGTGAAGACCGACCCTAGCGCCGAATCCGATGGCTGGACCGTGCTGATCGACGAGTTCGGGGACATTACCGTGGAGAAGGCGACGAACTGAGTGTCACCGGACTGTTCGAGGCATAGGCCATGAAACTCGGCTTTCGCGAAGGCGTGCTTCACGACGAGACGCGGCCGGACTGGGACGCGATCGGCCCAAGACCGATCCGCTGGTCCCTATGGTATCCAGCAGCCGAGGGCTCGCTCGAAACCGAAATCCCGGGACGAAGCTGGTTCCGAAGGGTGGCAGTTGCCCGCGATGCCCCCCTTCAGCCAATGGCGAAGCCCTACCCGCTGGTCCTGCTGTCGCATGGCACCGGCGGATCGGCTGCCGGGCTGGAATGGCTTGCCAGCCGCCTGGTCAATCGAGGATTTATCGCGCTCGGCGTCAACCATCACGGCAATACCAGCGGCGAGCCCTATCGCGCCGAGGGTTTTGCCTGTCTCTGGGAGCGCGCGCCCGATCTAAGTCTCATGCTCGACCGCCGCGAGGACTGGCAGGGTGATCTTGCCGGGCATATCGATACCGATAGCGTGTTCGCCGCCGGATTTTCAGCGGGAGCCTATACGGTCATGCTGCTCCTCGGCGCTGTCGCGCAATTCTCGCAGTTCGAACAATCCAGGCTGAAGCCTGGAGGACCGCGCGGTCCGAGGGAGTTTCCTGACCTCGCCGATCATATTCCGTCGCTGCTTGGCACGAGCACGGCATTTCGCGATTCATGGTCGAGGATGTCGCAATCCTATCGCGATGACAGGATCAGAGCGGCATTGGTCTGCGCGCCGGGTCGATCGGTCCGAGGCTTCAGTGAAGACAGCCTGAAAGCCATTGATGGGCCTGCCCTCATTCTGGTCGGTGATGCCGACAACACGGCTCCGGTCGAAGAGTGTTCAAATTGGCTGCATGCACGACTTGATCGAAGCCTCCTCAGGATACTTCCGGGCGGGCTTGGGCATTATGTCTTCCTGCCGGAGGGCACGCCAATGGGACTTTCCTTCGCAGAACATCTCTTCACCGATCCGGCAGGCATAGAACGTGCTGATGTCCACGAGGAGATCGCCGAACTGTCAGGTGGGTTCTTTCACAGAACTGACATTCCAGTGGACACCTGAAAAAGAAAAGCCCCGTTTCCGGGGCCTTCTATCTCAGATCTGTCTTCACTGGTCAGTCGACATCGTCGACGACAGCGTCGGCTGCGCCGCTGATGCGGTGAGCAAGTGCGGCTTCCATGAACTCGTTCAAGTCGCCATCGAGCACGTCGTCAGGAGCCGTGCTCGCAACGCCGGTGCGCAGGTCTTTTACCAGCTGGTAGGGCTGCAGAACGTAGGAGCGGATCTGGTGGCCCCAGCCGATATCCGTCTTGGAAGCGGCTTCGGCGTTGGCGGCGTCCTCGCGCTTCTTCAACTCGGCTTCGTACATGCGGGCGCGCAGCATGTCCCAGGCCTTGGCGCGGTTCTTGTGCTGCGAACGCTCCTGTTGGCACTGCACGACGATGCCTGTCGGGATATGCGTGATGCGCACTGCCGAGTCGGTGGTGTTAACGTGCTGGCCGCCGGCGCCCGACGAACGGTAGGTGTCGATACGGCAGTCGCTTTCGTTGATCTCGATCTGGATCGAGTCGTCGACGACGGGATAGACCCAGATCGACGAGAAGGATGTGTGGCGGCGCGCATTGCTGTCGTAGGGCGAGATGCGCACGAGACGATGGACGCCCGATTCCGTCTTCAGCCAGCCATAGGCGTTATGGCCTTTTACCAGCAATGTGGCGGATTTGATGCCGGCTTCTTCCCCGTCATGCACTTCCATGAGCTCGACCTTGAAGCGCTGGCGCTCGGCCCAGCGGGTGTACATGCGCAGAAGCATGTTCGCCCAGTCCTGGCTTTCCGTGCCGCCCGCGCCGGAATGGACTTCCAGGTAGGTGTCGTTGCCATCAGCTTCGCCTGATAGCATGGCTTCGACCTGTCGGCGGGCTGCCTCGGCCTGCAGGCTTTTCAGCGCGGCCTCGGCTTCCTTGACGATGCTTTCGTCGCCTTCTTCTTCCCCGAGTTCAATGAGCTCGACATTGTCGGAAAGCTGCTGTTCCAGCGCCCTGACCCCATTGATGCCATCATCGAGCTGCTGACGCTCGCGCATCAGCTTCTGGGCTTCCTGTGCATCGTTCCAGAGGTTGGGATCCTCTGCCTTGTTGTTCAACCAGTCCAGTCGTCTTACCGCCTGGTCCCAGTCAAAGATGCCTCCTCAGCAGGGTGATAGCCTGCTTGGTTTCATCGACTATGTTCTGGATTTCCGCTCGCATTTTCCTGCTTCTTTGCTTCGGTATTCTGGGAATGCCGGGCTATTCTTTAAGGCTCGTGACATAGAGACGCCTGCCGCGGATGTAAAGAGCCGCGGCGGGCGCAACAAAAATCGGTGTCGATCAGAACAGGCCTGGCGTGTTGGTCTGAACCGCCTGGTTTGCCTGCGGCGACGTGCGCAGGATTTCCTCCGGCGCCATCGTGCCGTCCATGCCGATGACAGAGAGGCTGTCGGCCGGGCCGGTGCCTGGCTTGAAGGCTTCGATGATGGTGCCTGGATCGCCGTCGACAGCTGCCATGCCGGTCTTGCGGTTGATCGCGATCATGTTCATGCCGGCCGGGACCACGAATTTGGATTCCGGCATATCCTTGACGGCCGCCTGCATGAATTCGTTGAAGATCGGCGCCGAGAGAACACCACCCGTGCCGCCGCGGCCGAGCGGAGCCGGCGTATCGAAGCCCATGTAAAGGCCTGCGACCAGATCCGGCGTGAAGCCGACGAACCAGGCGTCCTTCTCATCGTTGGTCGTGCCAGTCTTGCCGGCAACGTCGCGGCCCGCCAGATCGACCTTGCCGGCCGCGGTACCACGCTGGATGACGCCCTGCATCATCGAGGTGATCTGGTAAGAGGTCATCGGATCGAGAACCTGCTCGCGGTTGTCGACGATGTTAGGCTCTTCCTGGCTCTGCCAGTCGCCCGCATTGCAGCCTTCGCAAAGACGTTCCTCGTGCCTGAAGATCGTCTTGCCGTAACGGTCCTGAATGCGGTCGATCAGCGTCGGCTTGATCTGCTTGCCGCCATTGGCGATGACCGAATAGGCCGAAACCATGCGCAGCACCGTCGTTTCACCCGAGCCGAGCGACATGGCGAGCAGCGGCGGCATCTTGTCGTAGATGCCGAAGCGTTCTGCATATTCCGCGACGATATTCATGCCGAGGTCATTAGCAAGGCGCACCGTCATCAGGTTGCGCGAATTCTCGATGCCGGAGCGCAGCGTCGAGGGACCGCTGACTTCGCCGCCGTAGTTTTCCGGCTTCCACACCTGACCGCCCGAAACGATCTCGATCGGCGCATCCATGATGACCGAGGCCGGCGTGTAGCCGTTGTCCATCGCGGCAGCATAAACGAAGGGCTTGAAGGAGGAGCCCGGCTGGCGCATCGCCTGAGTGGCGCGATTGAATTCCGACTGGGCATAGGAGAAGCCGCCGACCATGGCGAGAACGCGGCCGGTCTTCGGATCCATGGCGACGAGACCGCCCTGCACTTTCGGTGGCTGGCGCAGACGATAGGAGGTCGAGCCGTCACCGCCAAGGCGCTCGACATAAACGACATCGCCTGCCGTCACGACGCCGACCGGCGACCTTGTCGACTTGCGGTCGCCGGTGGCGGAGCGGAATGCCCACTGCATGTCCTTGGCGGCGATCGTGCCGCGCTCGCGCGCGGCCGCAACCTTGCCACCCCCATCCTTCGGCGGCTGGAGACCGATATCGACGGCCTCGTTGGACACGGCAAGCACGACGGCAAGGCGCCATTCCGGCACGTCGGAGAGAGCGGGAACTTCGGCGAGCGCCGGTCCCCAGTCCCCCGAGGCAGCGATCTGCTTGACCGGGCCGTGAAAACCCCGACGCTCGTCATAGGTGACCAAGCCGTCCTGCAGCGCCTTGCGGGCCTCGAGCTGCATCTGCGGATCGAGCGAGGTGCGCACCGAGAGACCGCCTTCATACAGCGTCTTCTCGCCGTACTGGTCGATGAGCTGGCGACGGACGGCTTCGGCGAAATAGTCGGAAGCAAAAAGAGACGGGCCGCTGGTGCGGGCAGTGACGCCGAGCGGCTGCTTCTTGGCGTCCTCGCCGTCGCTCTGGCTCACATAGCCATTCTCTACCATACGATCGATCACCCAGTTGCGGCGCTCGAGAGCGGCTTCCGGATGACGGAAGGGATGGTAGTTGGCCGGGCCCTTCGGCAACGAAGCGAGATAGGCGGATTCGGCGATCGTCAGTTCGGTGACCGACTTGTTGAAATAGGTGAGCGAGGCGCTGCCGATACCGTAGGAGTTCAGGCCAAAGAAGATCTCATTGAGATAGAGCTCGAGGATCTTGTCCTTGCTGTAGGCCTGCTCGATGCGAAAGGAAAGGATTGCTTCCTTGATCTTGCGGTCGATCGTCTGGTCCGAGGTCAGAAGGAAGTTCTTCGCCACCTGCTGGGTGATCGTCGAAGCACCGACCGGCCGGCGGCCTGAGCCGAAATTCTGCAGGTTGACGAGGATAGCGCGGCCGAGGCCCGTCAGGTCAACGCCAGGATGGTTGTAGAAATTCTTGTCTTCAGCCGAAAGGAAGGCCGCCTTCACGCGGTCCGGGATCGCCTGGATCGGCAGGAAAAGGCGCTTTTCCTTGGCGTATTCGGCCATGAGGGCACCGTTGCCGGCGTGAACACGGGTGGTGACCGGCGGCGCATAGCTGTTGAGCACCGCATAGTCAGGAAGATCCTTCGCGACATTGGCAAGATAGACGGCAATAACCGCCGCAGCGCCCAGGAAAAGGACACACGCTATCCCGAAGAAATATCCAAGAAGTCTAACCATATTTTCAGCTACCGGTATTTCTAATCATTAGATCGGCGCAGCCGCAACAATCGCACAGATCATGTCTCATTGCACGTTGCGCGGCTTACTCCATGAGCGTTGGCGCCACAAGGCGATTTCGTCTTAGACAGGTGCGAAACATATAGAGTGGAGTAACGGCGCGAATGTGAGCAAAATAGGGCTTACCCCGCCACTTTCGCCTTCCCTTCCGGCAAGAGGCCCGGTTTAGGGTGGTTGTTACTTACGGGCAACGCCTGGTTTAAAGCCTTTACCGTTCAGATTGAATCGTTCTGACCGGGATAGGCACTAACCACCGTTTGCCATCAGGCTGGTGCGGTAACGCTTCACTGCATCCGTCAGAAGATCGGTCATCTTCACTCGCCACGTATCGTCAAGCAAAAGCTTCTCGTCATCGACATTGGAGAGGAAGCCGAGTTCGAGCAGGATCGAGGGAACATCTGGCGCCTGCAGTACACGGAAGCCTGCGTGACGATGCGGATTATTGATCGTGCCGACCTGGTCCTTGAAGGAAGCGAGCACGCTTTCGGCGAGCGAGATCGAGAACGCCTGCGTCTCGCGCCGCGTCAGGTCGAGGAGGATATCAGCAACCTCGGGCGGCTCGGCGACCGTTTCCTTCCCGGCGATCTGGTCCGACAGGTTTTCGCGCTCAGCGAGATCGGCGGCGAGCTTGTCCGAAGCCTTGTCGGAAATCGTGTAGACGGTTGCGCCGCGAATGTCCTTCTGCTTCAGCGTATCGGCATGCAGCGAAATGAAGAGGCCCGCATGGTTCTGTCGGGCGATGAGCACGCGCTGCGAGAGCGACAGGAATTCGTCGTTGTCGCGCGTCAGAAAAGCCTTGATGCCCCGCTCCTTGTTCAGGCGGTCGGCGAGCGCCTTGGCGAAGGCTAGCGTCACCTGCTTTTCCTCGGTCTTCGTATCGACACCGATCGCGCCGGTATCGATGCCGCCATGGCCGGCATCGATGGCAATGACGAAATCTCCGGGTGCGGTCTTTTCCGGCTGGGGAATCGCACTTGTCGTCTGCGCTGCATCGGCCTGATCGGTCCAGGACTGCGTCTTCACCAACTCGGCGAACTTCTGTTTGTCGATCATCTCGGCATCGAGCACCAGCCGGTGGCCATTACCGCTCTCATCCATCTGCACCTTGGCCAGCGCGAGCTGGACCGGACGCGCCGCCGTCAGCACAATGCGGGCGCTGCCCTCGTCCATGGCGCCGTAGCGAATGTCCTTGAAGAGGCCACGCGCCTCAAGATCCTTGGCGGGGAAACCAAAGGCCGTTGCCGGCAGGTCAACGACGATACGCTCGGGATTGGCGATATAGTGGACGGAAAAACGCGGCTCACGGTCGAAATCGATAACGATGCGGGTTCTGGCGTCGTCGCCGACGATGCGTGCTCCGTAGGCCAGCAGGGGATCCTTCGTACCGGCTGCCGCGCCCGGGACCGCGCAAAATACTGCGAAGGCCAAAAGCCACGCCGTAAAACCAAGTTTGCGCCCTGCGGACAACTCCGCCGCGATCCGAGAACTCTTAAACAATAGCCCGCCACACCCTATTTATTATCGCGATGGAGCCACCACCGTTTCCGCGGACGCCCGCTGGAGGCGAGCGCGCACGCACCGACCACGACTCAGGATCGCCTATCCCCGAGGAGTTTATGCGATACGAAATCCATCAATATTATGGCACATTTGGCTTTTCCCTTGCTATTGTGACAGAGAAAACATACAACAAATTTTAGGGTAGAGGTGTTGACGGGATAGAGTCGCCGCGAGGCAGCCAGCCACTACGGACCTGGCGCCACAACCGGTAATCGTCCGCCGTCTAATGCATTTCCACTCAAGAACTGGATCCTGATTTTCCGGCTTCATGCTGGGACTTCATTGGTGGATCAGCCACCACGCTCTCAGGGAGCAAACTCATCGGACCCGAAATGGGTCTTCGTCATTTATCGATCGCGCTTGGTTGTTGATGGTTTCGCAGCAGGTTTTATCTGAAGTGTACAGGCCCCGGAACGAAAATGTTCCGGCTGCGGTCTGGCTGCTGCCCTGCCCCTCGCACCAATCTCGACTTTCATTATCCGGCGCGGCCACTGCGGACCGCATTCTTTCTGTGTCAACAGCAGTCGGGAATGCGCTCTCGCGGCCTCGCCGAGGAGCTCAGCTTACATGGCAGACAAAATGCTTATCGATGCGTCTCACGAAGAAGAGACGCGCGTCGTTGTCGTTCGCGGGAACCGTATAGAAGAATTTGACTTCGAGTCGCAGCACAAGAAGCAGATCCGCGGCAACATCTATCTTGCAAAGGTAACGAGGGTAGAGCCCTCGCTGCAGGCCGCTTTCGTAGACTACGGCGGCAACCGGCACGGCTTCCTGGCCTTTGCCGAAATCCATCCCGACTATTACCAGATACCGCTTGCCGACCGTCAGGCCCTGCTTCGTGCCGAAGCCGAGGAGCACCGCCGCGACGAGGATGTCGAGCATGTCGAGACGGCTCCTATGGTCGATCTCTCGACGCAGGACCAGCCTGATATCGGCATCGTTCCGGTCGAACAGCCCGAGGCAGTCGCGGCAGAAGAAGCAGCCGCACCCGCCGAAGAGGCAGCACCTGTTGCTGAAGAAGCCCCGGCCAAGAAGCCCCGCGCCCGCCGCAGCCGCAAGAAGGTAGTCGAACCTGTCGCCGAAGAGGCAGCAGCGGAAGCGTCTGTTGCCGACAACGACGACGAAGGCTCGACCGGCGGCGAGATGGCCGCAATGGTCGAAACGGACTCCATCTCCGAGGACGTCTCCAAGCGCCGTCAGGATGATGACGACGATGATGACGACCACGGCGAAGAGGAAGTTATTGAATCCGTCGGCGCCGAAGACGCGATGGAAGAGGTTCCGGACCGTGTGCAGCGCAAGCCGCGCAAGCAGTACCGCATCCAGGAAGTCATCAAGCGCCGCCAGATCCTGCTGGTGCAGGTCGCCAAGGAAGAACGCGGTAACAAGGGCGCTGCCCTCACGACATATCTGTCGCTCGCAGGCCGCTATTCGGTTCTGATGCCGAACACGGCACGTGGCGGCGGCATTTCCCGCAAGATCACCAACCCACAGGACCGCAAGCGGCTGAAGGAAATCGCCCGCATGCTGGAGGTGCCGCAGGGCATGGGCGTGATCCTGCGCACGGCCGGTGCGAACCGCACCAAGGTCGAGGTCAAGCGCGACTTCGAATATCTGATGCGCCTGTGGGAGAACGTCCGCACGCTGACGCTCGCCTCCACGGCACCCTGCCTCGTCTACGAGGAAGGTTCGCTCATCAAGCGCTCGATCCGCGATCTCTACAACAAGGATATCAGCGAAGTCATCGTCTCCGGCGAAGAAGGCTATCGTGAAGCGAAAGACTTCATGAAGATGCTGATGCCGAGCCATGCCAAGGTTGTTCAGCCCTACCGCGACATCCATCCGATCTTCTCCCGCTCCGGCATCGAAGCGCAGCTCGACCGCATGCTGCAGCCGCAGGTAACGCTGAAGTCCGGCGGTTATCTGATCATGAACCAGACGGAAGCGCTGGTTTCTATCGACGTCAACTCCGGCCGCTCGACCCGCGAGCACTCGATCGAGGATACGGCTCTCCAGACGAACCTCGAGGCTGCAGACGAAGTCGCCCGTCAGCTTCGCCTTCGCGACCTTGCCGGCCTTATCGTCATCGACTTCATCGACATGGAAGAAAAGCGCAACAATCGCGCCGTCGAGAAGAAGCTGAAGGAATGCCTGAAGAACGATCGCGCCCGCATCCAGGTCGGCCGCATCTCGCATTTCGGCCTTCTGGAAATGTCGCGCCAGCGCATCCGCGCTTCCGTTCTTGAATCGACGACGCAGGTCTGCTCGCATTGCGGCGGCACCGGCCACGTTCGTTCGCAGTCCTCCGTTGCCCTGCATGTGCTGCGCGGCGTCGAGGAGTATCTGCTCAAGAACACCACGCATAATATCACGGTACGCACGACGCCCGATATCGCGCTCTACCTGCTCAACCACAAGCGCCAGACGATCGTCGATTATGAAGCCCGCTTCGGCGTGGCGATCATCATCGATGCTGATGGTTCGGTTGGTGCTCAGCACTTCGCGATCGATCGTGGCGAACCGGTTGAAAACCCCGTCAAGATCGAAAGCCTCTTCAATTTCGCAGCCATCCCCGACGATGATGATGATGATGATGTCGTCATCGAGCACGACGAGGAAGAAGACGAAGAGCTGGAAGAAAAGCCTGCCACTTCCGAGCGCCCGGCTGCTGCCGCCCGCGCAGAGGGTGAAGGCGAAAATGGACGCAAGCGCAAACGCCGTCGCCGCCGTCGTGGCCGCAACGGAACTGCCGAGCAGCAGGTTGGAGCCGATACCGTCTCCGACGAGGCTGACGATGGCGAAGAGGGCGAAGACGAGGGCAGCGAAGGCGACAGCGATGCCGCCGAAGGTGTTGCAGACGCCCACGCCGAGGGCGATGACTCCCAGCGCCGCAAGCGCCGCCGTCGAGGCAAGCGTGGCGGACGCCGTAACCGTGGTGAGGAAGGCGCTGAAGGTGCAGCTTCCGAAGACGGCGACGCGGATGAAGCCGACGATAGCGTAGCCGAAGTGACGTCTGCGACCGAGGCAGAGGTGATCGAAGTCATCGCAGCTGAAACCAATGAAGGCCAGTCCGCGGCAGCAGCCATCGAAGGCAGCGAAAGCATTGCCGAAGTGGTCAAGCCCGCACGCGGCCGTGGCCGCCGTAAGGTCGCAGCACCCTCGCCGGTCGAAGAGCCCATCATTGAAACGCCGGTCGCAGAAGCGGTTGCTGCTGAGGCGCCGGTTGCCGAAGCCGAGCCTGAAGTGATGGAAGCCTCTGCAGATCTCGCGACCCCAGCACAGGAAGAGGCAAAGCCTGCCCGCGCCAACCGCGGCTCCAACATCTCGTCCTCCGAACCGACGGTCACCTCGAACCGCACCGAAAACGGAGAGACTGACGGCGAAGGCAAGCCGAAGAAGGCCGGCTGGTGGCAGCGCCGCGGCTTCTTCTGAACGCTGATTTTCGGCGATAAGTGACACGATCCGGCTGCGGCAACGCGGCCGGATTTTTTATGTCGTTAAATGAAGGGCGTTCAGCCTGCTGCTCGTCGGACGAAGTTCAGCCTAGAGTGTGCGGCCGAACCAGACAGTGGTTTCCGATGCCGAGACGAGCGGCGGGAGCAGGCGCACGAAACCTCGTGAGGACCAGAAGTGCTGGCCGCCCTGGTTGCCGGCATTGACCCCGAGATGAATACCGCGCACGCCTGCCTTTCGGGCCTGTGACACCCACTGCTTCAGAAGCATGCCACCGACGCCCTGCCCTTGCAGGCGCAGCAGGAGATTCATGTGAATATGGGCGGGGTAGGCTTCGACGATATCAGCCGACATGATGCGTGGATGATGGATCGCAAAGCTGCGGCGTTCATCGGCGGTCCATTGGGACGGATCGCCGGCAGGATCGGCATACTGATCGCGCAAAGAGGGCCACCATTCGCGCTCGAGCAAGCCTTCGAAAGCGGCCGTGTCGTAAGCACCAACGATATAGCCGGCAATGCCCTGTTCGTCTTCCGCGACAAGGGTCATTTCCGGGCCGAGCACCACGTAGGGTGCCGAATAGATATGACCGATCAGCCTGTTATCGCGATAGAGATGGCTCGCATCCTGTCCGCCGTCGCCGGTCGCAAGCGAGATGGCATAGATCTCATCGAGATCGTCCTGCCGCGCATTGCGAAACGCCGGCACTACGCAGCCGGCGGATAAAGCAGGTCGACGATATAACTCGCGTCAAAGCGGGAATCGAGCATGCCGTAGGTCGAGCGCCAGCCGCCGGCAAGTCGGGTCTCGATGAAGGCATCGGCAATGCGTCCTGCCCCGAGGCGGTAGAGTTCGGCGGCACCGGCGGCGAGTGCCAGCTGTTCGACGAGCAGGCGGGCAGCACCCTCGTCCTGTTCGCAGAGCGCGATCGCTGCGCGCAGCACGTCGATCGTCTTCTTGCCAGCCGGGCCGAGATCGCGTGCGAGACCTGCAAAAACCGTCTCGAAGAGGTCCTTGCCGCGGTTCAAGACGCGCAGCACGTCCAGCGCCATGACATTGCCCGAACCTTCCCAGATCGCATTGACCGGGGCCTCGCGATAATGGCGGGCGATCGGACGTTCTTCGATGTAGCCGCTGCCGCCGATGCACTCCATCGCCTCGTAGATCAGCGCCGGGGCGATCTTGCAGCACCAGTATTTGGCGACCGGCGTCATGACGCGGGCGTAGGCGGCATCTTCGGCATTGCCGCGCGCCTTGTCGAAGGCATCTGCAAGGCGGAAGGAGAGCGCCGTGGCTGCGGCCACATCGAGCGCCATGTCGGCGAGCACGCGCGTCATGATCGGCTGGTTGACGAGCATCTTGCCGAAAACGCTGCGGCCGCGGGTGTGGTGCACGGCTTCGGCCAGCGAGGCGCGCATGATGCCGGAAGAGGCGAGTGCGCAATCGAGACGCGTCAGCGTCACCATATCGAGAATGGTGCGGATGCCACCATCCGGAGCCCCGAGCAGGAAGCCGAACGTATCCGTAAACTCCACCTCGGAAGAGGCGTTGGAGCGGTTGCCGATCTTGTCCTTCAGGCGCTGGAACTGCAGGCCGTTAGCCGAACCATCCTCCAGAAGACGCGGTACCAGGAAGCAGCCCATGCCCTCCTTTGTCTGCCCCAGCATGATGAAGGCGTCGCTCATCGGCGCGGACATAAACCACTTGTGGCCGGAGAGGCGATAGATGCCCTCGCTGACCTTTTCGGCAGCAGTCTTGTTGGCGCGGACATCCGTGCCACCCTGTTTTTCCGTCATGCCCATACCGATCGTCACGGCCGACTTCTGCATGGCGGGACGGTTGGATGAATCATATTTGCGCGACAGGATCTTCGGCGCCCAGTCCTTCTGCACAGCCGGTGACGCCGAGAGCGCGGCAACGGACGCGCTGGTCATCGTTATCGGGCAGAGATGGCCGGATTCGAGTTGCGCCGTCAGATAGAAACGAGCCGCGCGAATGTGGTGGGCCTGGTCCTTCGCCTCCGTATCGGCCTGCGGATCCCAGACGGAGGAATGCAGGCCCGAGGCCATGGAACGGCGCATCAGCGCATGCCAGGCCGGGTGGAATTCGACGATATCCAGACGCTCGCCGCGCGGACCGTGGGTTCGAAGCTGCGGCGTGCCCTGGTTTGCCATGCGCGCCAGTTCCTGCGCTTCCGGCGAGGTCACGTAGCGGCCCATGTTTTCAAGGTCTTCGCGGATGGTGCGCGGCAGCGTGGAGGTCAGATCGACGATCAGCGGATCGGATCTATAGGCATTGATTCCCGACCAGAGGCTCGGCTGGTTGAGTTCGGCGAGTTTGTCTTCAATCCGGTTTGCGGCGGTCATTATTCGCTTCTATTTCATGAGCCCGGCAAAGGTAAACCGGAAGTTTGTGATTCGCAGATTTCTGCTCTACAGCGCCGCGCGTCTTTTCAGACGCGCAAAGGACGCTGTAGCACTTTAAATTGCTGCATAATTTTATCCTTAAATCGATTCCGATTTAAGGAATCATGCAGTAGCGAGATTCGACGGAAAATGCATGGGGAACATAGGGATTTGCGCATAACACGCGCTTGCCCCTTCCCCCCGCACTCTTTATAGACCCCGCGAAGACAATAAGAGGCAGGGTCATGGTCTTTTTCCCCCACCGCCACCTCATTGGCATCAAGGGCCTCACCGAGCAGGATATTACCTATCTTCTCGACAAGGCTGACGAAGCCGTCAAGATCAGCCGACAGAGAGAAAAGAAGACGTCGACCCTTCGGGGACTGACGCAGATCAACCTCTTCTTTGAAGCGTCGACGCGAACGCAAGCCTCCTTCGAACTTGCCGGCAAACGCCTCGGCGCCGACGTGATGAACATGTCGGTCGGCAATTCCTCGGTGAAGAAGGGCGAGACGCTGATCGATACGGCGATGACGCTGAACGCGATGCGGCCTGATGTCCTGATCATCCGTCATTCCAGCGCCGGTGCTGCAGCCCTTCTGGCGCAGAAGGTCTCCTGCTCCGTCGTCAATGCCGGCGATGGCCAGCATGAGCACCCGACGCAGGCGCTGCTCGACGCGCTGACGATCCGCCGCGCCAAGGGCCGGCTCTCGCGCATCATCGTGGCGATCTGCGGCGACGTGCTGCATTCGCGCGTGGCGCGCTCCAACATCCTGCTTCTGAACGCCACGGGCGCAAGGGTGCGCGTCGTCGCCCCCGCAACGTTGCTGCCGGCCGGCATTGCCGAGATGGGTGTCGAGGTCTTCCATTCGATGAAGGAAGGGCTGAAGGACGCCGATGTGGTGATGATGCTGCGGCTGCAGCGCGAGCGCATGTCCGGCGCCTTCGTGCCGTCGGTGCGTGAATATTATCATTTCTACGGCCTGGATGCGGAAACGCTGAAGGCGGCGAAGGACGATGCCCTCGTCATGCATCCGGGACCGATGAACCGCGGCGTGGAAATCGCCTCTGAGGTCGCCGACGGGCCGCAGAGCGTGATCGCCGAACAGGTGGAGATGGGGGTTGCCGTGCGCATGGCCGTCATGGAAACCCTGCTCGTTTCCCAGAATCAGGGGCCGCGCACCGAGGGAGTGGGCGCATGAGCAATCTCGTCCTCAAGAATGTGCGCATCGTCGACCCCTCCCGCAATCTCGATGAGGTCGGGACCGTTATCGTCAAGAACGGTCTCATCGTTGCGGCCGGCAAGGATGCGCAGAACCAGGGCACGCCGGAAGGCGCTACCGTGCGCGACTGCACCGGTCTCGTCGCGACGCCGGGCCTCGTCGATGCGCGCGTCCATATCGGCGAACCGGGTGGCGAACACCGCGAGACGATCGCTTCGGCGAGCCGTGCTGCGGCAGCGGGCGGTGTTACCTCCATCATCATGATGCCGGATACCCATCCTGTTATCGACGACATCGCGCTCGTCGAATTCGTCAAGAAGACGGCGCGGGATACAGCCGTCGTCAATGTCTATCCGGCAGCGGCCATCACCAAGGGGCTTGCCGGCGAAGAAATGACGGAAATCGGCCTGCTGATGCAGGCAGGCGCCGTCGCCTTCACGGATGCCCATTCGAGCATCCACGACACACAGGTGCTGCGCCGGGTGATGACCTATGCGCGCGAATTCGGTGCCGTCATCGCCTGCGCCACGCGCGACAAATATCTCGGCGCCAACGGCGTCATGCATGAAGGCCTGCTGGCAAGCTGGCTCGGCCTTTCCGGCATTCCGAAGGAAGCGGAGCTCATCCCGATCGAGCGCGACCTGCGCATCGCCCAACTGACGCGAGGCAACTACCATGCGGCGATGATATCGGTTCCGGAATCGGTCGAGGCGATCGAGCTTGCCCGTTCGCGTGGTGCGAATGTCACCTGCGGTGTGTCGATCAACAATCTGGCGCTGAACGAGAACGACATCGGCGAATACCGCACCTTCTTCAAGCTCTATCCACCGCTACGCTCCGAGGACGATCGGGTCGCGATGGTGGACGCGCTGGCCAGGGGTGCAATCGATATCATCGTCTCCTCCCACGATCCGCAGGATGTCGATACCAAACGCCTGCCCTTTGGCGAGGCTGAGGATGGGGCCGTAGGGCTCGAAACGATGCTGGCTGCAGCATTGCGGCTGCACCACAGCGGCGATGTCAGCCTGATGCGGCTGATCGATGCGATGTCGACCCGCCCGGCACAGATCTTCGGGCTCGATGCCGGAACATTGAAGCCCGGTGCGAAGGCCGATATTGCCTTGATCGACCTCGAAGAGCCTTGGCTTGTCGCCAAGGACATGCTTCTTTCCCGCTCGAAGAACACGCCGTTTGAGGATGCGCGCTTCAGCGGGCGGGCCGTCGCGACCTATGTCAGGGGCAAGCTGGTTCACGCATTGCAGGGCTGAAGGCTGCCCTGCCCTTGCTGGTGGGCTCTCCGCAAGAAGAGTTGGGGAACAAAATGATATCTGATCTTGTCACCTGGCAGATTACGCTGCCCCTGGCGCTTGCCGCCGTCTTCGTGGGCTACCTGCTCGGCTCCATCCCGTTCGGTCTCATTCTTACGCGCGCCGCCGGCCTTGGCGACGTGCGCAGCATCGGCTCCGGCAATATCGGCGCCACCAATGTCCTGCGTACCGGCAACAAGAAGCTTGCGGCCGCAACGTTGCTGCTCGATGCGCTGAAGGCTGCCGCAGCCGCCTGGGTCATGGCCTATTTCGTGGGTGAGGAAGCGGGCATCATCGCTGGTTTCTTTGCCTTCATCGGCCACCTCTTCCCGGTCTGGATCGGCTTCAAGGGCGGCAAAGGCGTCGCCACCTATATCGGCACGCTGCTCGGCGTCGCTCCATCAATGGTTCTGCTGTTTGCAGCCGTCTGGCTGGGAACCGCATTTACCACCCGTTATTCCTCGCTTTCCGCTCTGGTTGCGATGCTTGTCATTCCGGTTGCACTGTGGATATTGGGCGATGAAAAGGTAGCGGCGATCATGGCAATCATGACCGTCATTTCCTACTGGAAACACAAGGCGAATATCTCCCGCCTGATGAGCGGGACGGAAAGCAAGATCGGGGCTAAAGGGTAATGGACGCGCTCAGCGCAAGGCCAAAGGGAATTGCGCTGACGGAGAGGCAGAGGATCGCCTGGCTGAGGCTGATCCGTTCCGACAACGTCGGCCCCGCGACTTTTCGTGATCTCGTTAATCATTTCGGCTCGGCAGAAGCGGCACTTTCCATGCTGCCGGAGCTTTCGGCGCGCGGCGGTGCGACCCGTTCGATCCGCATAGCCACCGAGGCTGAAGCCCATCGTGAACTTGAGGCAGCACAGCGCTTCGGCGCCCGCTTCGTCGGTATCGGCGAGCCCGACTATCCGCAGGCTCTGCGTCAGATCGACGGCGCGCCGCCGCTGCTGGCGGTCAAGGGTGATCTTTCCGTGGGTGACAGGCCGGCGGTGGGCATCGTCGGTTCGCGCAACGCTTCGATCAGCGGCGCGAAGTTTGCGGCGATGGTCGCCCGCGACTGCGGCCGGGCGGGCTATACCGTGGTCTCCGGGCTTGCCCGTGGCATCGATACGGCCGCCCACCGGGCGAGCCTTGATACCGGCACCATTGCCGCAATGGCCGGAGGGCTGGACCAGCCCTACCCGCCCGAAAATGTCGGGCTGCTCGAGGATATATGGAATGGCAACGGGCTTGCCGTCAGTGAGATGCCTTTCGGCTGGGAACCGCGCGCCCGCGATTTCCCACGCCGCAACCGGCTGATATCAGGCATCTCGCTCGGTGTCGTTGTCGTGGAAGCAGCGGTTCGTTCCGGTTCGCTGATCACCGCGCGGATGGCTGGCGAATTCGGACGGCTGGTCTTTGCCGTGCCGGGCTCGCCGCTCGATCCGCGCTGTCACGGTACGAACGGACTATTGAAGGACGGGGCGATGATCGTCACCGCAGCTGAGGACGTTGTCGAGGCCTTGGCGCCGCTCTCCCAGCCCGATCTCTTCTCGCTGCCGTCAGCAGAAGAACCGAGGCGCGAAGGTGGCAGGATATCGCTTCCGCCCGACGAAACGGATCGCACACTCGTCATCGATGCGCTTGGCCCGACGCCGGCGGAGATCGACGACATTATTCGCCATACGGGCCTTTCGGCATCCGCCGTCTATCTCGTTCTTCTGGAGCTGGATATGGCCGGGCGGCTTCACCGCCATGCCGGCGGGTTGGTTTCAGTTTCCATGACCGACTGAGCTGTCATGCGTGCCTGCAGGTCGCCAGATTCGACATAGGCCATTTCGATAAGATAGCAGAGCATCTCCGCATTTTCGCGTTCAGCTACCTGACGTAACTCTCCAAGCATCTGCCGGATGAAAGCAATGTTCTCACGCGATGCCGAGCGATCGATGTCTGTTCCTGCAACCTTGGGCGCCATAATTGTCTCTGTGAAATCAGAAAAGGCTGCTTTATAAGGAGCCCGAACCAAACTTCAAAAATGATAGAGCAATTATCTTGAATTGCAATACGCCAACAGTCGCGCAATGGTTGCGTCACGTCGCAAAGACGTAAAATTAGAGCAAACCTCTTGACCAGAGCGAATTCCCTGTCCATGTCGGAGGGCCGGTATTCATGCTGCAGTGCATGTTCCGCCTGCTTGTTCGCCGGATCGGCACTTTTTTAGAGAATCATCATGAATGTTGTAGTGGTGGAATCGCCTGCCAAGGCCAAGACGATCAACAAGTATCTGGGTCCAGGATACAAGGTGCTCGCCTCTTTCGGCCATGTGCGCGATCTGCCTGCCAAGGATGGATCAGTTCTTCCGGATCAGGATTTCGAGATGCTGTGGGAGGTGGATAGCGCCTCGTCCAAGCGCATGAAGGATATTGCCGACGCGGTGAAATCCTCCGATGCGCTGTTCCTGGCGACCGACCCCGATCGCGAAGGCGAAGCGATCTCCTGGCATGTTCTCGACCTTCTGAACAAGAAGCGCGTCATCAACGGCAAGCCCGTCAAGCGCGTCGTCTTCAACGCCATCACCAAGAAAGCCGTGCTCGATGCGATGGCCGATCCGCGTGACATCGATGTCCCCTTGGTCGATGCCTATCTCGCGCGCCGTGCGCTCGATTATCTCGTCGGCTTTAACCTGTCGCCCGTTCTCTGGCGCAAGCTGCCCGGCGCGCGGTCGGCCGGCCGCGTGCAGTCGGTTGCGCTGCGCCTCGTCTGCGATCGTGAATCCGAGATCGAGCGCTTCATCTCCGAGGAATACTGGAACCTTTCGGCGCTCCTGAAGACGCCACGCGGCGACGAGTTCGAAGCAAGGCTGGTTGCCGCCGACGGCAAGCGGCTGCAGCCGCGCGCGATCGGCAATGGTGACGACGCCGGCAAACTGAAGGCACTGCTGGAAGGCGCAAGCTATGTCGTCGAAAGCGTCGAGGCAAAACCTGTCAAGCGCAATCCGGCTCCGCCCTTCACGACCTCCACATTGCAACAGGCCGCCTCCTCCAAGCTCGGTTTCTCGGCTTCGCGCACCATGCAGGTCGCGCAGAAGCTCTATGAGGGTTTCGATATCGGCGGCGAGACGGTCGGTCTGATCACCTATATGCGTACCGACGGCGTGCAGATGGCGCCGGAAGCGATCGATGCGGCGCGCGGCGCCATCGCAGATCAGTTCGGCGAGCGTTATCTGCCCGAAAAGGCGCGCTTCTACTCCACCAAGGCCAAGAACGCCCAGGAAGCGCACGAAGCGATCCGTCCGACCGATTTCAACCGCTCGCCAGACCGCGTCCGCAAGTTCCTCGATGCCGACCAGATCCGCCTCTATGACCTGATCTGGAAGCGCGGCATTGCCAGCCAGATGGCGTCGGCCGAGATTGAGCGCACGACGGCGGAAATCATTGCCGACAATAACGGCCAGAAGGCTGGGTTGCGTGCGGTAGGCTCCGTCATCCGCTTCGATGGCTTCATCGCCGCCTATACCGACCAGAAGGAAGACGGCGAACAGAGCGACGACGCCGACGACGAGGATGGTCGCCTGCCGGAGATCAATGCGCGCGAGAACCTCGCCAAGCAGAAGATCAACTCGACACAGCATTTCACCGAGCCGCCGCCGCGCTATTCCGAAGCTTCGCTCATCAAGAAGATGGAAGAGCTCGGCATCGGCCGGCCGTCCACCTATGCCGCGACGCTGGCTACGCTGCGCGACCGCGACTATGTGACGATCGACAAACGCAAGCTGATCCCGCAGGCGAAAGGGCGTCTCGTCACCGCCTTCCTCGAAAGCTTTTTCACGAAATACGTGGAATACGACTTTACGGCCGATCTCGAAGAGAAGCTCGACCGGATCTCGGCCGGCGAACTCAACTGGAAACAGGTTCTTCGCGACTTCTGGAAGGATTTCTTCTCGCAGATCGAAGACACCAAGGAACTGCGCGTCACCAACGTATTGGACTCGTTGAACGAGGCGCTGGCGCCGCTGGTCTTCCCCAAGCGCGAGGATGGCAGCGATCCGCGCATCTGCCAGGTCTGCGGTACTGGCAACCTGTCGCTGAAGCTTGGCAAATATGGCGCCTTCGTCGGCTGCTCGAACTATCCGGAATGCAACTATACCCGCCAGCTTTCCTCCGAAAATGGCGGCGAGGCTGAAGGCGCTGCGCTGAACGAACCGAAGAACCTCGGCACCGATCCGACCACCGGCGAGGAACTGACGCTGCGTTCGGGCCGTTTCGGCCCCTATATCCAGCGTGGCGACGGCAAGGACGCCAAGCGCTCTTCGCTGCCGAAGGGCTGGAAGCCTGAGGATATCGATTACGAGAAAGCGATGGCGCTGATTTCGCTGCCGCGCGATATCGGCAAGCATCCGGAGTCCGGCAAGATGATCTCTTCCGGGCTCGGTCGCTACGGGCCATTCCTGCTGCATGACGGCACCTACGCCAATCTGGAGAGCATCGAGGACGTCTTCTCGGTCGGCCTCAACCGCGCCGTGACGCTGATTGCCGAAAAGCAGGCGAAGGCGCCAGGCGGCAACCGCGGAACGCCGGCAGCCCTGAAGGAACTCGGCGATCATCCAGACGGTGGCGCAATCACCGTTCGCGACGGCCGCTACGGCCCGTATGTCAACTGGGGCAAGGTCAATGCGACGCTGCCAAAGGGCAAGGATCCGCAGGCCATCACCGTCGAGGAAGCGCTGGCGCTGATCGTGGAAAAGGCCGGCAAGGCTCCCGCGGGCAAGACCAAAGCCAAGGCAAAGCCGAAGGCTGCCGCAGCGGAAGCCAAGCCGACGAAGACTGCCGCCAAGCCGAAGGCGACCAAGGCAAAAGCATCGGCGAAAACGAAAAAGAGCTGAGAGTGACGAGAGAACCGCGCGAGACTACGAGACCCATGGGCAAACGCCCGGGAAAGATCGGCCGCGCGAGCAGGGAAGCTGCGCCCGAGCCGCTGAACGTCGTGCATGGCGTGCTGCCGCCACGCGAGGTGATCCTTCGTTTCATCGCCGAACACCCGCAAAAGGCCTCCAAGCGCGAACTCGCGAAGGCCTTCGGATTGAAGGGCGAAAGCCGCGTCGAGCTCAAGCGTCTGCTGCAGGAGCTTGAACAGGAAGGCATGCTGCAGAAGACCCGCAAGTCGCTGATCCGGCCGGGCGCACTGCCGCCTGTGACCGTGCTCGACATCACCACGCGCGACAAGGACGGCGATCTGATCGGTCGCCCGGCCGAATGGCCGGAGGATCAGGGCGTGGCCCCGGCCGTCGCCATCCGCCAGCAATCGCCAGCCGGCCGACAAGGCAAGGGCAAGTCGCCCGTTGCCGGCCTCGGCGACCGTATCCTCGCCAAGATCTTCCCCGCCGTCGACCGCGGCGGCCCGGCCTACACCGCCCGCATCATCAAGGTGATCGACAAGCGCCGCGGCGCAAGCATGGGTGTCTTCAAGGACGCGCCCGGAGGTGCCGGACGCCTGCTGCCCATCGATCGGCGCGGCGAGGAAATGGTGATCGACCCTGAATACAAGGGCGATGCCAAGGACGGCGATCTGGTCGAGGTGGAGATTGCGCGTCTCGGCCGCTTCGGACTGCCGCGCGCCAAGGTTCTCTCGGTCGTCGGTTCGGTCGGATCGGAAAAGGCGATCTCGATGATTGCCGTGCATGCGCACGGTATTCCGCATGTTTTCCCGCCCGCCGCCGTCGCAGAGGCGGATGACGCCAAGCCTGCCACCATGTCGCATCGCGAAGACTGGCGCGACATGCCGCTGATTACCATCGACCCTGCCGATGCCAAGGACCATGACGACGCCGTCTATGCCGAGGATGATCCATCGGAAGACAATGCCGGCGGCGTCATCATCACGGTCGCCATCGCCGATGTATCCTGGTATGTGCGGCCGAATTCACCGCTCGACCGCGAAGCGCTGAAGCGCGGCAATTCGGTCTATTTCCCCGACCGTGTCGTGCCTATGCTGCCGGAGCGCATCTCCAACGATCTCTGCTCGCTGAAGGAAGGCGTCGACCGTCCTGCTCTTGCCGTACGCATGGTCTTTTCGAAGGAAGGCCGCAAGACTGGCCATACCTTCCACCGCATCATGATGAAGAGTGCTGCCAAGCTCTCCTATCAACAGGCGCAGGCGGCGATTGACGGCAAGCCCGACGACAAGGCCGGGCCAATGCTGGAGCCGATCCTGAAGCCGCTCTGGCACGCCTACGAGACGATGAAGCGCGGCCGAGACCGGCGTCAGCCCCTCGAGCTCGATATGCCCGAGCGCAAGATCCTGCTGAAGCCTGACGGCACCGTCGACCGGGTCTTCGTTCCGCCGCGCCTCGATGCGCACAAGCTGATCGAAGAAATGATGATCCAGGCGAATGTCTGCGCCGCCGAGACACTCGAAAAGAAACGCCAGCCGCTGATCTATCGCATTCACGATGGACCGACGCTCGCCAAGCAGGAAATCCTGCGCGAATTCCTCGCCACGCTCGGCATCTCGCTTGCCAAAGGCGGCAATATGCGGGCCAACAATTTCAACGGCATTCTCGCCAAGGCGGACGGCACGGCGCATCAGACCATGGTCAACGAGATGGTGTTGCGGTCGCAGAGCCAGGCAATCTACAGTCCTGAAAACATCGGCCATTTCGGCCTGAACCTGATGAAGTACGCACACTTCACCTCGCCGATCCGCCGTTATGCCGACCTCATCGTGCATCGCGCGCTGGTCGGCTCGCTCGGCTTCGGCGAAGGCGGCATCACGCCGGATGAAGAGGCAACACTCGACGATATCGCCGCCGAAATCTCGACCTTCGAGCGACGCGCCATGGCCGCCGAGCGCGAGACAGTCGACCGTCTCATTGCCCATCATCTTGCCGGCCGTATCGGCCAGGAATTCGAAGGGCGCGTTTCGGGTGTCACCAAATCCGGCCTGTTTATCATGCTGCCGGACTATGGCGCTGATGGTTTCATCCCTATATCTACGCTCGGCACCGACTACTTCATCTATGACGAGGCTCATCAGGCCCTAAGCGGTGAAAAAACCGGCCTTGGCTATCGTCTCGGCGATAATGTGACGGTGCGGCTGGCAGAGGCGATACCGCTTGCAGGCGCCCTGCGTTTTGAAATGCTGAGCGAGGGACGCAACATGCCGACGGCGGTGCGCTCCTTCCACAAGGCCGGACGACGCGATGCAAATCGCGCACGCAAGAAGGTCGGAACAAGGCCGCCGCGCGGGCGGCGCTAGTTCCGGAAAGGAAAGACCTATGAGCACACCGACAGACGAGGTCGTCCGCTACGGGGATACGCCCGATGCAGAGCGCCCGCTCGGACGCTCCATCATGCGCGGCATGCTCAACCGCTGTCCGGCCTGCGGCGTCGGCAAGCTGTTCAGAGCCTTCCTCAAACCCGTCGATCATTGCGCCGCCTGCGGCGAGGCTATGTACCACCAGCGCGCCGACGACCTGCCGCCTTATCTTGTCATCTTCGTGATCGGCCACGTCGTGATCGGTGGCTTCATGCTGACGGACATGGCCTTCGTGCTACCGGTCTGGGCACATCTCGCCATCTGGGCGCCGATCACCATCATCACCGCACTCGTCTCGATCCAGCCGATCAAGGGCGGCGTCATAGGCCTGCAGTGGGCGCTGAGGATGCATGGTTTCGGCGGCGGCGACGACGAACATGATGAATACGACATACCCGGCCGGCAAGCTTGAACACCTTCACCTTACAGACATATTTCGCGTGTAGTGGCAGCGACCTAAGCGCCACGGCCTGTAGCCGACTATCTGCAGCAGATCGAAGCGGTAATCATTTCTTGTGCGGGGAAGGCTTACACTCCAGGAATTGCCGACGAACGCCCGAAATATTATGAACCCTGCCCGTCACTCGGATTTGGCATGTCTATGTCTTTCTATGTGACACCAGACGGACGATTCGTCCGCGTACTTCTCTAAGGATGGATAAATGTCTCAGCCGAGAAACGGCACACCGGGCGATGTCGAGGAAATCCATTGGCCTTCTCTGGTGGCAGCCGTCTCGTCCATTTCCGCCGTTGGCATCGCGATCGGCCTGGGACTTCCTCTTCTGAGCATCATTCTCGAAAAGCGCGGCATCTCCTCCACCCTTATCGGTCTCAATACGGCCATGGCCGGCGTAGCAGCGATGGTAGCAGCGCCGATCACCACCAAGCTGGCGCATAAATACGGGGTGGCGCCCACCATGCTGTGGGCGGTGCTGATCTCGGCATTCAGCGCGCTCGGCTTCTACTACGCGCAGGACTTCTGGATGTGGTTTCCGCTGCGCTTCGCCTTCCACGGCGCCACGACCACACTCTTCATCCTCTCTGAATTCTGGATCAACGCGGCCTCGCCACCTTCCAAACGCGGCTTCGTGCTCGGCATCTACGCGACCGTCCTTTCACTCGGTTTTGCAGCCGGCCCGCTGATCTTCTCGCTGCTCGGCAGCGACGGCATCCTGCCCTTCCTGGTCGGTGCCTTTGCGATCCTCTTGGCTGCGATCCCGATTTTCATCGCCCGACATGAAAGCCCTGTCCTGGACGAGAAGCCGGAGCTGCATTTCATGCGCTACGTCTTCCTGGTGCCGACCGCGACCGCAGCCGTCTTCATTTTCGGTGCGGTCGAAGCCGGCGGCCTCTCGCTCTTTCCGATCTTCGCGGTGCGTGCACATTTCACGGAATCGCAGGCGGCCCTGCTGCTCACCATGATGGGTGTCGGCAACGTCATCTTCCAGATCCCGCTCGGGTTGCTTTCGGACCGCATCAAGGACAAGCGTCCCCTGCTCGTTCTGATGGCGTTCACCGGTTTCATCGGCACGATGATGCTGCCGATCCTCGTCGATAACTGGCTTCTCATGGCCGGGCTTCTGGTTTTCTGGGGCGGTTGCGTCTCCGGTCTCTACACAGTCGGACTCAGCCATCTCGGCTCGCGACTGACAGGCTCGGACCTTGCGGCAGCCAATGCGGCCTTCGTTTTCTGTTATGCGGTCGGCACCGTTGCCGGTCCGCAGGCGATCGGCGCGGCCATCGATGTTGCCGGAAACAACGGTTTTGCCTGGGCAATTGCCTGCTTCTTCGGGCTTTATGCCCTGCTCGCCGGCATAAGACTGCTTTTCCTCGGAAAGCGGGCTTGACTTTTCGGGCTAGATTCGTAGTTTCGCGCCAGAATTTGCCGTGGAGCCTATCCGGCTTTCCACGGCTTTCATTTTCTTAAAGGCAGGACGACCATGGCCAAGGCTACCACTATCAAGATCAAGCTTCTGTCGACGGCCGACACTGGTTTCTTCTACGTCACGACGAAGAACAGCCGTACGATGACGGACAAGATGACGAAGACCAAGTACGACCCGGTTGCTAAGAAGCATGTCGAGTTCAAGGAAACCAAGATCAAGTAATTTACCTGATCTCACGGTTTTTTCAAAAAAGCGCGCGCCCTCGGGTTGCGCGCTTTTTGTTTGTACTGGGCTCGCATGAGGCAATGTTAGCGCAAACAAGAAAAACGCCGCCCTTCCATCTTCGGGAAGTGACGGCGTTTTTACGAAAAGGGGGTCGGCCAGCATGCAAAACGGCACGAGGAACCGTTTAAATTGCGTACCAGCCGACCGACCCCACGACCCAGGAGATGCGGCGGACCTGAGCATCATGGGGTATCGACGGCTCCTCCATGGGAGCGTTTTCTGTTCTAAGTCGATAATTTGCGCAAAAATGAAAGAAAATCAACAAATTCTTAATGGTAAAATTTCAAGGCATGATTCTATGGTTAAAAGTCCAGTTTTGGTACATGTAAAGAAACATCCAGTTCTCTTTTACCAAAAGGACAATATTTGCCCCTGCCAAGAATTCGATAAATATATCACAATAACACGGTCGCCCCTACCCTTACGTAAGGCGCCGGCGTTACGTGTTCCGAAATACGACTTACGCGGACAAGCTGTCCATGAGGTGGTTATAGTTCGCTCTTCTTTCTTCATTCATTGCCTCTATCTTTCGGGCGCAGGCGAGGTACGTCATCGGAAGAAACAGGCTTTAAAGTTCATTTTTTCGCTATCGGCTTGAAAAGCAAGCCTCCTCGTTGCAGCCATCAACATTAAATATTCGTAAGGTCCAGCTACCCCCAGTGGATAATCGAAAGCGACGCGTTACGGAGCGCCGTATCGTCAGGCGGCTGAGGCCACGACGCGGTTGCGCCCGGTGTTCTTCGCCTCATAGAGCGCAAGGTCTGCCTGCTTCATGAGCTGGTCGGGCGTTATGACCGAGGCGATACGCGAGGATATGCCGAAAGAGGCCGTAATACTCAGCGTTTCGCCCGACGACCTCAGCAGGAACGGCGTGCTTTCGATCGCCGCGCGCAGCCGCTCGGCAACGGCCGCGGCGACTTCCGGCGAGGTGTCCGGCATGACAACGACAAATTCCTCCCCGCCATAACGGCAGGCGAGATCAGCGCCACGAACGGTCGAGCGCACGCGGTTTGCAAATTCCTTCAGCACCTGGTCGCCACCGTCATGGCCATAGGTATCGTTGACGTGCTTGAACCTGTCGATATCGGTGATCAGCACCGAGAGCGGCCGGCCGCGGGCCATCGAACGGTTGAAGAGCACGTTGAGATGGTTGTCGAGATAACGGCGGTTGTTGAGGCCGGTCAGCGGATCGGTGACGGCGAGCTCGATCGTCTGCTTGACGCTGGCGCGCAGGCGGTCGTTGTAGCGCTTGCGGCGGATCTGCGTCAGGCTGCGGGCGACCAGCTCGTTCGGATCGACGGGGCGGACGATATAGTCGTTAACGCCGAGATCGAGCGCGCGGATCACCATTTCATCGGAGCCCTGCTCCGTGATGATCAGGATCGGCAGGAAACGGGTCCGCTCCAGCGAGCGAAATTGCGAGCAGAGTCGCAGCGGGTCGTAGTCATCGAAATTGGCGTTGACGATGACAAGTTCGAAGGCGCTCTCGGCCGCTTCGAAAAGGGCAGCCTGCGGATCGGAAATGGCGACAACATCGGCGACGGGCTTCAGCGCCCTGATAATGCGTTCCTGCGAGTTGGCGCGGCTGTCGACCAATAATATCTGTCCCGCCTCGTCGTAGCGACCGTCGCCGGCTCGCATCAGTTCATCCAAGCCCATCGTATGGGCCGTCTCGGCGCGCATACGAAGTTCGTCGCTCAACGTCTTCAGGCGCAGCAGGCTCTTCACCCGGGAGATCAGCTGCAGGTCGTTGACCGGCTTGGTCAGGAAGTCGTCGGCGCCGACCTTCAGGCCACGCACACGGTCGGCCGGCTGGTCCAGCGCGGTGACCATGACGACGGGAATATGGGCAGTCTTCGGATTGGCCTTCAGCCGCTCGCAGACTTCGAAGCCGTCGATGCCGGGCATCATGATGTCGAGCAGGATGAGATCGACCTGGTTGCGGTCGCAGATCGCCAGCGCCTCGTGGCCGTCGGCTGCGGTCAGTACGTCGAAATATTCGGCCAGCAGCCGCGCTTCGAGCAGCTTCACATTCGCCGGAATATCGTCAACCACCAGTATTCGCGCAGTCATGAATCTTTTCCGATGCCTCAGGCGTCGCCCAAATAAGTTTTGATCGTTTCAATGAATTTTGGAACGGAGATCGGCTTTGAGACATAGGCCTCACAGCCGCCCTGACGAATCCGTTCCTCGTCGCCCTTCATGGCGAATGCGGTGACGGCAATGACCGGGATCACGTGGAGTTCGTCGTCTTCCTTCAGCCATTTTGTCACTTCAAGACCGGACACTTCCGGAAGCTGAATATCCATAAGAATAAGATCAGGGCGATGTTTGCGAGCAAGATCAAGCGCTTCCATGCCATTACGGGTCTGTATCGTGGTATAGCCCGAGGCCTCGATGAGGTCGCGAAAGAGCTTCATGTTGAGCTCGTTATCTTCTACAATCATCACCTGTTTGGGCATGACAAGCTGTCCTTACGTCCGTTCTTGAAGCCAGATGTCTCTTGAAAAGACATTAGCTGACAAATGGCTCCATGAAACCGATAGCGCAAACTACCGGTATTTGGTTGAAAAAAAGGTAACTTGACCGCCGCAATGCAAAGCAACTTCAAGACTTCGAAACAACTTGCGGCGGCAGCCGCTCCGCAAGAAACGGCCATTGCCGTGCTCGGCTGGCTGGCGAACGACCCAGATCTCTTCGGCCGCTTCCTGGCACTGACCGGCGTCGAGCCGCAGCAGGTGCGTAGTGCCATCAACGATCCCGGCTTTTTGGCCGGCATGCTCGATTTCCTCATGAACCACGAGCCGACGGCGATCGCCTTCTGCGAGGCGACAGGCACGACACCGGAGGCGCTGACGGCGGCATGGCGCCACTTCTCGCCGCCCGGTCTCGATTCCGGAGAATACTGATGGTGAGCGCCGAACTCGACATCTCGCATATCCGCCTTGGCGACAGGCCGCTCATCGTCTGCGATGTCGATGATGTGGTGCTGCAATTCATCGATCCTTTTCAACAGTACCTCAAAAGCCTCGGCCACGAATTCCTGCCGCGTTCCTTCCGCCTCCACGGCAACATCGTCTCGCTCGCCGACGGGCTTGCGCTCGAGGATCAGCATGTCAGCCGGCTGATCCTCGAATTCTTCGAGGCCCAGGAAAGCTGGCAGACGCCGTTCGATCCGGTCGTTTCGACACTCGAACGCCTGTCTGATGACGCCGACGTCCTGTTCCTCACCGCGATGCCGCCGCAATTTTCCGCGCATCGCCGCCGCCTTCTCGACAGCACCGGTCTGAACTTCCCGCTGTTGGCCAGCGAGCAGCCGAAGGGACCGATTGTGCAGGCACTGCATGGCGGCCGCGACCTTCCTGTCATCTTTATCGACGATATGGCGCGGAACCTGCATTCCGTGAAGGAGCATGTGGCCGATTGTCTGCTCATCCATCTCATGCCGGACTCGCCCGTCCACCGCTTCGCGCCGGTGGCCGCCGAGGATATTATGCGGGCGCGAGACTGGCCGCATGCCTCAGAACTCATCGACCAGCATCTCGCGGCAGGCCTCGTCAAACGCACAAATCCAGCCGCATGAGCGGCCGGCCGTCCTTGCGCCGCGCGATCGTCTCGAAACCGGCCGTATCGAAAATCGCCGTCGAACCGATGCAAAGCGTGACGGATTTCGACTGCTTCACATGGTCGATCGGACAGGCCTCCAGCAATCGCGCGCCCTGGCTGCGGGCATAATCGATGGCTCCGGCAAGCAATCTGTGGCTCAGCCCTTTGCCGCGCAGCTTCGGCAGCAGGAAGAAACAGCTGACTGCCCAGATAGAGGGATCATGCGCATCGTCCTCCTCCAACGGCCGCGAGACCGTGCGCGGCGAATTGAACTGCGGCACATCATGGCGCGGTCCGACCTGCACCCAGGCCACCGGCTCGCCTTCGACATAACAGAGGATGCCCGGCGGCGGTCCGGCCGCGATTCGACCCTGCATATGGGCCTTGCGCTCCAAAGACTCCATCTTCGTGCGGACGGCATGCGGCAGGCGTAGCGCCACACACCAGCAATTATAAAAGGCACCCTGTGGGCCGAACAGCTTTTCAAAGTCGCCCCAGCGTTCGGCCGTGACAGGGTCGAAACGAAGATCGATATCCACGGCCAAGCTCTCCTCCTCTCTTGAGACTCGAAAGCTTAGGGCGTAATGTTGCGATGTTCAACCTTTGTTCCCACCATGGCGCCTGCATCTGACAAGACACCCGGCTTCTGTCGCGACTGCCTTGCCGAGCAGAAGGGAGACGTGCGCCGCTGCCATGCCTGCGGCAGCCCGCGTCTCGTACGTCACAAAGAACTCTATGACCTGACGCTCGCGCATATCGATTGCGACGCTTTCTATGCCGCAGTCGAGAAGCGCGACAATCCGGAACTCGCCGACAAGCCTGTGATTATCGGCGGTGGCAAGCGAGGCGTGGTCTCCACCGCCTGCTATATCGCACGCATCCACGGCGTACGCTCGGCCATGCCGATGTTCAAGGCGCTCGAGGCCTGCCCGCAGGCGATCGTCATCCGCCCTGATATGGAGAAATATGTTCAAGTCGGGCGGCAGGTCCGCGCGCTGATGCAGGAGCTGACGCCACTCGTGCAGCCCCTGTCTATCGACGAGGCCTTCCTGGAACTCGAAGGCACCGAACGGCTGCATCACGATCCGCCAGCCCGCACGCTGGCAAAGTTCGCCCGTCGCATCGAAAAGGAGATCGGCATCACCGTCTCGGTCGGGCTCTCCTACTGCAAGTTCCTCGCCAAGGTCGCCTCCGATTTACAGAAGCCGCGCGGCTTTTCGGTTATCGGGCGGGAGGAAGCTGTCGAGTTCCTGGCGCCTCGCCCGGTAACGACCATCTGGGGCGTCGGCAAGGCCTTCGCTGCGACGCTCGAAGCCGATGGCATCCGCACGATCGGCCAACTCCAGGAAATGCAGGAGAACGACCTGATGCGCCGCTATGGCAGCATCGGCCAACGGCTTTCTCGCCTGTCGCGCGGCATCGACGACCGGGAGGTGCATCTCAACGATGCCGCCAAGAGCGTTTCGGCTGAGACCACTTTCTTCGACGATATTTCGCGCCATGACGATCTGGTACCGATCCTGCGCAATCTCTCGGAGAAAGTTTCCTGGCGACTGAAGAAGAACGGCATTGCCGGCCAGACGGTCGTGCTGAAGATGAAGACAGCCGATTTCAAATCACGAACCCGCAACCGGCGGCTCGAGGATTCGACACAGCTTGCCGACAAGATCTTCCGTACCGGCCTCGACCTTCTGGAGAAGGAAACGGACGGCACGAAATTCCGCCTGATCGGCATCGGCGTCACCGATCTCGGCGATGCCGGCCGGGCCGATCCGCCCGATCTCATCGATCAGCAGTCCGGCCGGCGTGCGGCGGCGGAGGCAGCGATGGACAAGCTGCGCGACAAGTTCGGCAAGGGCACAGTCGAAACCGGCTATACGTTCGGCGGCAAGGGCGACCGGTAGGCTAGGCTTGCACCGTGGCCACTTCCTGCAAAGCGGCATCGCGGTTCTTCAGCGCCTGGGCATAACCCGGATCGAGCGCGATGGCGCGGTCGTAGCTCTCTACCGCCTCGTCATGGCGGCCCAGCCTTCGCAGTACGTTGCCACGATTGTTGAAGGCGATGGCATGGCCGGCGTCCAGCGCGATGGCTCGGTCGTAACTTCCAAGCGCCTCTTCGAAATTTGAAAGCCGCGCGAGAATATTGCCGCGATTGCAATAGGCCGAGGCGGAGGCCGGTTTCACCCCGATCGCCTTGTCGACACAGTCTCTGGCTGCGCTGAAATCGCCCTTCTGCAACAGTAGCAACGCCAGATGCTGCAGGGCATCGAAATGCTCCGGCACGACCGAGATCACCTCGCGGTAGCCCGATTCCGCTGCGGCAAGATCGCCGGCGCGGTGCCGTTCGGTGGCGGCACTGAAATGGGCTGCGGGATCGCTTACCAGCCTCGGCCGCTGCGCTGCTTCGATTTCCGCCAGCAGCGAGATTGCGGGTGCACGCGCATCATCGACGACAAGGATCTGCCGGCAGCAGAGTTCTGCAGCGTCCGGGTTTCCGCTCCTGAAGAAATGCACCGCCTGATGCATGGCGATATCCAGCGAGCGCGGATCGAGGCGATCGCCGATATTGCGGCCGGAGAGCGTGGATATCTGCAGCTTCTCCACGATATGGTGTTTTGAGCCAAAGAGGTCCTTGTAGCCATAGTTGCCAGTGCCGAGGTCGTAGGTCCGATAGCCGTTCTCGATGCCCCAGCGCATGTTGTAGCAATGCAGCATGAAGCCTGGGCTGATCGAGCGGCGGAAGGTCAAGTCGCGGCTTCCAAGGAAGCACACCATCGACTTGCGATAGGGATCCAGGAAGACGATGAAGGTGCCGACCGGCTTGTCCTTGTCCCAGAGGATCGGCATGAAGACCGTGCCATCCTTTATGCAGGCCGGCAGCATGTGCCGGCTGTTGTCGAGGATGAACTTGCCGTAGCGCGGCTGACGCTTACCCCACTGCACGTTCCACATCTCGTAGAAGATCTCGAGATCGCGCTCCATCGTCTCCGGCGTCACATGCGTGATGCGCAACTCGTTTTCCGGGTCGACGAGATCGCGCAGCGCCTTGCGGGCGTTGCGCCGCGTCTTGGCGCCGATGCGCTCATGCAGGAAAGTTTCGAAATCCTCGCCGAGGGGGATGTAAACATAGACGTCGTGGTCAATATTTTCGCCGTCAGCGGTGATATGCGGCCGGCGCGGAACCTTCCTCCTTGAGAACTCGGAAGGCTGAAAGGCGGCCAGAAACGTCTTCAGCCTCGCCTCGGGCATATAGATATCGTCGAGATCGAGATGCTTCCAGTTGAAGCTTTGCAGGCAATCGGCGAAAGCGCTCAGCGCCGCCTCTGCATCCTCGGGACGCGTCAGAACACCGTTGCAGCCGGCATAGGGCGTGCCACCTAGGCGTACGACATTGCCAAGGCCCTGCCATTCCTCGAAATCCACATGAAGCTGAATGGGAAGGAAAGCCACATAGCGCTCGTCCCCCTGCCGTCTGGCGGCCAGAACGAACCATAATGTCCGCCGCTCCAGCCATCGGGCGATCCAGTGCCAGGAAAGGAAATAGTGCCCTTCCGGATCGGCGGCATAGACCTCGTTCCAGTTATCTTTCAGGGCATGCAGATCATCGAACGCAGAAACAATATCGACATGCATTTCCAAGTCTCCCCCAAGACTTCTCCTTTTTTAGATTTGCATAAAATTGAATATCCCACAATCTCGTGATCAAAGCGCACCGGCGTATTCAAGCCTTCGTTAAACTTCGCGTGCTTAACTCGCGTCGTTTTTGTGCATGTGGTGTATTGCGTCATGTCTGTGCGTGTAGGTGTCCTTATCGGGTTGCTGTCGGCGACCGCTCTTGTCGATCCGGCTTTTGCAGCCGATGCGCGTACGCTGCAGATATTCGTGTCCAAGGACCAGCAGTCGCTGGCCGTCTATGACGGTACGGAGGTCGTGGCGACCTCCAAGATCTCGAGCGGCAAGGACGGTCATACGACGCCGAGCGGCATCTTCTCCGTCATCGAGAAGCAGAAGTACCACGAATCCAACATCTATTCGAATGCGCCGATGCCCTTCATGCAGCGGCTGACCTGGTCCGGCATCGCGTTGCACGAGTCCAATTCCGTACCGCGCTATCCGGCGTCGCACGGCTGCGTGCGCATGCCCGACGCCTTTGCGAAATCACTCTACAAAATGACCGAGATGGGCGTGCCCGTCATTATTACCGACAGCGAGCTGACACCGCAGCCGATCGACCATCCGACCCTGTTCCACCCGGAGCGGCCCGAGCCGTCGCCACTGCTCTCGGACGTCGAGCTGCGACCATCCATCGGCGATGCGAAGACGCAGGTGCAGGTCGCCATGAACGAGACGACGGCTGCCCTGCCGATGCCGCAGTTCCAGCTGCAAGCGCCCGCTGCGGATACCGCGCCGATCAGCATGCTGATTACGCGCCGGACGCTGCGTGAAAACGTCATCGATATTCAGACCCTGCTAAACCAGCTCGGCTTTGCCGCCGGCGAACCTGACGGGCTGGCCGGTCCTGCGACCGTTCAGGCCATCAATGCCTTCAAGGCGCTGCGGCCAACGGAATTTGCCCGTGACAAGGGTCTGATCACGGATACTCTCCTAAGGGAAGTTTACGCTGCAGCAGGCAGAGGCGAGCCTCCGAATGGCGTCATCATGGTACGCAAGGATTTCAGGCCGCTCTTCGAGGCGCCGATCACGATTGCCGATCCAGGACTTGCGCTCGGCACACACTTCTTCTCGCTGCACGCAGTTGATGAGGCGGCCGGCACGGCGGATTGGCTGGGCGTCACGCTGGAGAACAATCTCTCCCGCGAGACGGTGAAGCGGCTCGGCATCGCCAATCAGGAAAGCTCCATCATCAGCGGCCGTCCAATCGCCAGAGCGCTCAGCCGTATCTCGATGTCAGAAGAAACCCGTCACCGGATTGATGCGCTGATCTCGCCCGGCTCGACGCTGACGATCACAGATACCGGTCTCGGTTCCGAAACCGGCGAAGGCACGGAATTCATTACCATCACTCGCGAGAGCTGAGGCCTACCAAAGCTTCTCGCTGGCACGCTCGTCGTAACTTCGGCGGGCGGAGATGATCTTTGCCTGGTTCGTCTCGGTCCAGACGACGAGCGCCTTGATGGTCTCATGCAACGTGCAGCCGAGCTCCGTCAGAGCATAATCGACCCTTGGCGGCACCACTGGATAGACTGTCCGCTCGATCAGCCCGTCACGCTCGAGCTGGCGCAACGTCGTCGTCAGCATGCGCTGGCTGATGCCATCGATGCTCTTGCGCAACTCAGTAAAGCGTAACGTGCGTTTTTCGAGCAGGGCAATGACCAGCAGCGACCACTTGTCGGCGATGCGATCGAGGATCTGGCGCACCTCGCAGTCCTCCCGCGCATCCCACTGGTGGATATCGTAATCGCGGTCGGTGCTGCAGCAGTCACTCGGTGAGTTTGAAGTGCCTTCTTCCATGGGTTGGAACCATGCCTTATGTCAGCCTTGGTTACAATAGGGAACCGAGGATCAAAATATAACCATTCTCGCTCTTCCCTGCTTCACTGACAAGGAAATCAGAATGTCTACAAGTCCTCCTCTGGCACTGGGTAGCGGAAGAATGAGCCGCAGTGCTGCCGGCATGCTCGCCGTTCTCTGCGGCGCGATCTTTCTCGAAGGCGTCGATGCAGCCATGCTCAACATCGCTCTCCCCTCTATCCGCGCTGAACTCGGCCTTTCGACCACGACGCTCAGCGCCGTCGTCTCGGCCTATGTGCTTGCCTATGCCGGGCTGATGTTGCTCGGCGGCCGCGTCGCCGACATGTATGGCAAGCGCAAAGTCTTCCTGACGGCGCTGACCGTATTCCTGCTTTTCTCCGGTCTCGGCGGCTTTGCAACCGAAGGCTGGATGCTGCTGACGGCCCGCTTCGTCACCGGAGCAGCGGCCGCCTTCATGACGCCAGCCGGTCTTGCTCTTATCAATGGCAGCTTTCCCGAGGGGCCGCAGCGCAACAGGGCTGTCCTGATCTATGCCGGCACGGCATCGGCGGGCTTTTCGCTCGGCCTCGTCATCGGCGGGCTTCTGTCCGCCATCGATTGGCGCTGGGTGTTCTTCGCGCCGGTCATCTTTTCGGCCATCCTACTGCTTGCCGGTATGAAGCTGATCGTGGAAAACAAGGAAGACGCCGCCCCACGCCAGAAATTCGACATTGCCGGCGCACTGACCCTGACGGGTGCCATGCTGCTTGCCGTCTATGCGCTGACACGGCTGGAGCATATGACCAACGACCTGACCTGGACAATCGCGGCGGCTGGGGCGAGCGCGGTTCTCTGGCTTGCCTTCATACTCATAGAACGCAAGTCACGTGCACCGCTCGTGCGTCTCGGGATATTCCGGTCTGCCGGACTGGTACAATCGAACCTCGGAGCGATGCTTTTCACCGGCGCGTTCTTCGGCTTCCAGTTCATCGTCTCGCTCTATCTGCAGGAACTGCTGGGCTGGTCCTCGTTCGAAACCAGCCTTGCCCTGATCGTCATCGGCATGGACGCCATTCTGGCACCGCTGCTGACGCCCCTGCTCGTCGAGCGCTTCGGCAATGGACGCGTGGTGCTTGGCGGTTTTGCACTCGCTGCCGCTGGCTATGTGCTCTTCCTGGGCATGGGGCTCGACTGGACCTATGCGGCGATGCTGCCGTCGACGATCCTGCTCGGCCTTGCCTTTTCCCTCGGCTACGGCCCGCTGACGATTATTGCGACTGATGGTATTGCCGACAACGAACAGGGGCTGGCGAGCGGGCTGGTGAATACGTCGTTCCAGTTCGGCGCAGCACTAGGCCTCTCCGCCGTCAGTGCCGTCGGCACACTTGCTCTCGGCGACGGAGAAAGCCCGTCCGAACGGCTGGAGGCGTTGCGTGCCGCCTTGCTGGTGCCTGTCATGGCCACGCTGATCGGCACGTTCATTATGGGCTTCGGCAGGGGCCGCTGCACGGATGCATCCTGCCGGCTGCAGGCGGGCTGAAAAACAAATGCGGCCGGCGCAACGCCGGCCGCTCTTTTCTTCAGACGAGTTCGACGTCGACGACGCCGGGAGCAGCCCGCAAGGCGGCTGCGATCTCGGGCGTGATCCGGTATTTGTCCGATAAAACGACCTCGACTTCGCGCTTGCCCTCTTCCTTGATGACGATAAAGGAGACGAGGCCATCGCCCCTGGCATTCAGGTGTGCTGCGACGGCGCGCAACGGGCCGGAGTCGCGGACATAGACACGCAGAGCCTTCTGCATCTGCAGCGACTTTTCCTCCAGCGACTGAATGGTCTGCAGCCGCAGGCTCACACCTTCCGGCCGCTCTTCGCCGATCGCGGTGATGACGAAGGATTTTCCGGGCTCCAGCACGTCGCGATACTGGTTCAGCATTTCGGAGAAGAGCACGGCTTCGTACTGGCCGGAGGAATCCGAGAAGACGATGATGCCCATCTTGTTACCGGTGCGCGTCTTGCGCTCCTGCTTGGAAATGACCGTGCCGGCCAGCCGCCCGTTTGCAGCGCCCTGCTTCACCGCCGTCGAGAAATCCTGGAAGGTTTGCACGCGCATCTTCTGGAGGAGGTTGTTGTAGCTGTCGAGCGGATGGGCGGTGAGATAGAAGCCCAGCACCTGGAATTCCTTGAGCAGCCGCTCAGAGGCAAGCCAGGGCGAGAATGGTGGCAGGGCGATCTTTTCCGGGCCTGACGACAGCGCACCACCGAAAATATCCGACTGGCCGCTCAGCTTGTTTTCCTGCGCGCGCTGCGCATAGCCGAGCACACGGTCGAGGCCGGCTGAAAGCTGGGCACGGTCCAGATTGAAGCAATCGAAAGCGCCCGCATAGATCAGGCTTTCCAGCACACGGCGGTTTACCTGGCGTGGATCGATGCGCAGGCAGAAATCCTCGATGCTGGCGAAGGGCTTGTCGCCGCGCATGTCGACGATGTGATCGACGGCGGATTCGCCGACCCCTTTGAGGGCCGCGAGCGCATAATAGATGCGGTTGTCGCCGGTCTCGAACTGTCGGAAGGAGGTCTGGACGGAGGGCGCGATGACTTCGATGCCGAGACGCTTCGCATCCTGGCGGAAGTCATTGACCTTTTCGGTGTTCGACATATCGAGCGTCATCGAAGCAGCCAGGAATTCGACCGGATAGTGCGCCTTCATAAAGGCCGTCTGATAGGAGACGATGGCGTAGGCGGCCGCATGCGACTTGTTGAAGCCGTAGTTTGCGAACTTCGCCAGGAGTTCGAAAATGTTATCGGCCTGCGGCTTCGACACGCCGTTCTTGACCGCGCCATCGACGAAGCGCTCGCGCTGCTGATCCATCTCAGCCTTGATCTTCTTACCCATGGCACGGCGCAGAAGATCGGCTTCGCCGAGCGAATAGCCTGACAGGACCTGGGCGATCTGCATCACCTGTTCCTGGTAAACGATAACGCCCTGCGTTTCCTTGAGCAGATGGTCGATCGTCGGATGGATCGATTCAAGCTCTTCTTCGCCGTGCTTGCGGGCATTGTAGGTCGGGATGTTTTCCATCGGGCCGGGACGATAGAGCGCCACCAGTGCGATGATATCCTCGATGCAGTCAGGCTTCATGCCGATCAGCGCCTTGCGCATGCCGGCACTTTCAACCTGGAACACGCCGACCGTTTCGCCGCGCGAAAGCATCTCGTAGGTCTTCTTGTCGTCGAGCGGGATCTTCGGAAGATCGACCTCGATGCCGCGCTTCCTGCAGAAATCGACGGCCACCTTGAGCACGGTCAGCGTCTTCAGGCCGAGGAAGTCGAACTTGACGAGGCCGGCCTGCTCTACCCACTTCATGTTGAACTGGGTGACCGGCATGTCGGATCGCGGATCGCGATACATCGGCACCAGTTTCGACAGCGGGCGATCGCCGATCACGATACCGGCGGCGTGGGTTGAGGCGTGGCGGTAGAGGCCTTCGATCTTCTGGGCGATATCCAGGAGGCGCGCGACGACGGGTTCCTTGGCGGCCTCCTCCTGCAGCTTCGGCTCTTCCTCGATCGCCTTCGAAAGCGGCGTCGGGTTTGCGGGATTGTTCGGCACCAGCTTGCAGATCTTGTCGACCTGGCCGTAAGGCATTTCCAACACGCGGCCAACGTCGCGCAATGCGGCGCGCGCCTGCAGCGAACCGAAGGTGATAATCTGCGCCACCTGCTCGCGACCGTATTTCTGCTGCACATAGCGGATCACCTCTTCACGGCGGTCCTGGCAGAAGTCGATATCGAAGTCGGGCATCGAGACGCGTTCGGGATTGAGGAAGCGTTCGAAGAGAAGCGAGAAGCGCAGCGGATCGACGTCGGTGATCGTCAGCGCATAGGCGACCAGCGAGCCTGCGCCCGAACCGCGGCCTGGGCCAACCGGGATATCATGCTGCTTGGCCCATTTGATGAAGTCCGCAACGATCAGGAAGTAGCCGGGGAACTTCATTCGCTCGATAACACTGAGCTCGAATTCCAGCCGCTCGCGGTAATCCTTCTCCTCGTAGCCGGCGGACATTCCAAGCTCGGCAAGGCGCATATCCAGCCCCTCCTCCGCCTGGCGGCGAAGTTCGAGCGATTCTGCGCGCTCGGCCTCTTCGGCATCGTCAGTCGCACCCGTGAAGCGCGGCAGGATCGGCTTGCGGGTCTTCAGCACGAAGGAGCAGCGCCTTGCGATCTCGACGGTATTCTCCAGCGCCTCGGGCAGATCGGCGAAGAGCTTTTCCATCTCCGCGCGGCTTTTCAAATAATGATCCGGGGAGAGGCGGAAGCGGCTGTCGTCGGAAACGATGGCGTTGTGGGCCACCGCCATCAGCGCGTCATGCGCATCGTAATCGTCGCGCGTCGGGAAGAAGGCTTCGTTGGTCGCCACCAGCGGCAGGTCGTGCTTATAAGCAAGGCCGATAATCTTCTGTTCGTGCCGCTTGTCGTAGGTGCCGTGCCGCTGCAGTTCGACATAGAGCCTGTCACCGAAGATGCGCTTCAGCGCCAGCAGACGAGTCTCCGCCTGGGTGGTATGGCCGTCCTTGAGCGGCATGTCGACGGGGCCGGTCGAGGCACCCGTCAATGCGATCAGCCCTTCGGTGCCGATTTCCTCCAGCCAGGAGGAGCGGATATTGATGGCCTGATTGTTCTCGCCGCCGAGATAGGCGCGGCTGACGAGATCGACCAGCCGTTCATAGCCTGCGTCCGTGGCGGACAAAAGTACGATCGAGGGCAACTTGACCAGCGTCTGGTGTCCGCCCCGCTTTTCGGTTTCGAGGCCGTCTTCCATGTCGATCGATACCTGGCAGCCGATGATCGGCTGCAGACCGTCTTCCATCGCCTTCTGGGAAAACTCCAGAGCGACGAAGAGATTGTTGGTATCGGTAATGGCGATCGCCGGCTGGCTGTCGCCCGACGCCTTGTAGAGGATCTTTTTGAGGGGCAACGCGCCTTCGAGCAACGAATAGGCGGAGTGGACCCTCAGATGGACGAAGCCCGGTTTTCCGCCGACGACTGCGCCAGCAGCACCTTTTTCCGCATCCGCCATGATCTGCCTTTCGAACCGCCTCACTGAAGAGCGCGCATTGTCGGCAATCAAGGCGATTCTGTCCAGAAAAAGTCCCGCTTCGGGACCGCATGGCAGCCATGCGATCCCCTGAATTCTTACATTGCCATGACAATCAGCGAAAAGCTGGCAATGAACATTGCGATGGAGGTGAATGCTGCGATATCACGGATCATGTCAGTCATTTGGCTCTCCTGTGCTCTTATGTTTTTAATTTGTTCCATGTATGTTCTGTTGTCAACAGGATTCCCTCCCGCTCTCGCGGGACATGGTTAACGTCGGAGCAGCGGGACGATGGACACGCAGGAACTCAACGGCTTCATTGTCGAAGCCAAATCGCAGACTTATGTCGCCGGCGCGAAGCCGCAGCCCTCTTATCGGATCGGCGCCCATGATATCGGCTACAAGCGCGGGATCTGGCGCTACCTCGACAGCTATTTCGGCGGCACGGATTTTGCCGGTCAGGAAGTGGTCTGGCTGGAGGAAAAGCCGGTGTGGGCGATGAACTATTTTGGGCGGATCATCGAGCCCGGGATCATCGACGGAACTGTCGCCGGCACGATCATTAGCGCCGCGCTGTCACAGCTTTACAAACAAGGCCGCTTCCTCGGCGGCATGGTCTTCGATCATTCGCTGGGGCGCTATGTCGATACGAGCGAAGGCGACTGCACGCATTTCCGCGGCCACGAATTCATCCTTGTCGATGGTCAAAGGGCCTATGAGCTCGATTATCGCGGCGGGCTGATTATCCCCTGATAATCAGAAATCCACGACCTTGCCGTCGGAGATCGTTACGCGCCGGTCCATGCGCCGGGCAAGCTCGTGGTTGTGTGTGGCGATCAGCGCGGCAAGGCCCGACTGGCGCACCAGAGCCTCCAGAGCATCGAAGACATAGCTGGCGGTTTCCGGGTCGAGATTGCCGGTGGGCTCGTCGGCCAGAAGCAGGCTCGGCGCATTGGCAACGGCGCGAGCGATTGCCACGCGCTGCTGCTCGCCGCCGGAAAGCTCGCCCGGGCGATGCGTACCGCGGTGGCCGATGCGCATGTAATCCAGAAGCATCTTTGCCCGCTCGCCCGCTTCTTTCCATGAGAGGCCGGCGATGAGCTGTGGCATCATGATATTTTCCTGCGCAGAGAATTCCGGCAGCAGGTGATGAAACTGATAAACGAAGCCGATCTCGCCGCGGCGGATAGCCGTGCGCTTGTCATCGGAGAGGCCATCACATGGGCGACCGTTGACCATTACCTCGCCGCCGTCAGGATGCTCCAGCAGCCCTGCCACATGCAGCAGCGTCGACTTGCCGGTGCCCGACGGCGCCACCAGCGCCACCATCTCACCGCTCGACAGGGTGAAATCCGCACCCTTGAGGATGGTCAGCAGCGTTTCGCCCTGGCCATAGTGGCGCTCGACGCCCGAAAGCTTGAGAACGACATTGCGTTTCATGAATGCGGCATTCCTTGGATTGGGCCTTGGATCATGCATGACCTTGAATCTCAGCCTTATTCGTAACGAAGGGCCTGGACGGGGTCGAGGCGGGAGGCGCGCCAGGCGGGGAAGATCGTCGCGATGAAGGAGAGCGTCAGCGCCATGATGACGACGGACACCGTTTCGCTCACATCCATTTTCGCCGGCAGCTGGCTCAGGAAATAAAGCTCCGGATCGAAAAGCACCGTGCCCAATACCCAGGAGAAGAACTGGCGGATCGACTCGATGTTAACGCAGACGAGCACGCCGAGCAGCACGCCGGCGATCGTGCCGACAATACCGATCGCCGCCCCGGTCATGAAGAAGATGCGCATGATGGCGCCGGCGCTCGCACCCATGGTGCGCAGGATGGCGATATCGCTGCCCTTGTCCTTCACCAGCATGATGAGGCCGGAGATGATGTTGAGCGCGGCGACCAGCACGATCAGTGTCAGGATCATGAACATGACGTTGCGCTCCACCTCCAGGGCGGAGAAGAAGGTCTGGTTGCGCTGGCGCCAGTCGGTGATGGCGATCTGCCGTCCGGCCGCCTCTTCGACCTTGGGCCTCAGATTGTCTATATCGTCGGGGTTGTCGACGAAGAGCTCAATCGACTGCACCAGCCCGTCGGCATTGAAATAAAGCTGAGATTCCTCCAGCGGCATATAGATGATCGAGGAATCGTATTCCGACATGCCGATCTCGAAGAGGCCGGAAATCTTGTAGGATTTGATGCGCGGATTGACGCCCATCGGCGTCACGTCACCCTCCGGTGACGTCATCGTAATCAGGTCACCAACTCGCAGGCCAAGCTGGTCGGCCATGCGCGTGCCCATCAATACGCTGTCGCCTGCAGCAAAACCCACCATATCGCCGGACTTGATGTTGTCGGAGACGGCCTTGAGCTTGGTCAGGTCTTCGGCCCGCGTGCCACGCACCAGCGCGCCTGTACTGCCGCCCGTCCGCGAGGAAGCGAGCACCTGGCCTTCGACCAGCGGCAGCGCCATCTTGATACCGGGCACCGCCTCGAATTTCTTCACGAGGTCGGCATAGTCGGTAAAGGGACCATCGATCGGCTGGATGATCATGTGGCCGTTGATGCCGAGGATGCGGGAGACGAGTTCCGTGCGGAACCCGTTCATCACGGCCATGACGATAATCAGCGTCGCGACGCCCAGCATGATGCCGACGAATGAGAAGCCGGCAATGACGGAGATGAACGCCTCCTTTCGGCGGGCGCGCAGATAGCGCCACGCCACCAGGCGTTCGAAGGTAGAAAATGGCTTGCCAGCCGGACCCAAGCCGGATTTGGAACTCCGGTCCAATGCTGCCTCTGCCATTTCGCCTCCGTCTTTCTTTAAGCCACGAACCTGTTGATCGCCGCCTCGATTGTCATCGTCTCGCGGGCGCCGGTCCTGCGGTCCTTCACTTCCACTTCGCCATTCGCGACCGCGCGCGGACCGGCAATGATCTGGTACGGCACGCCGATCAGGTCGGCGGTCGCAAACTTGGTGCCTGCGCGGTCGTCCGTGTCGTCATAGAGCACGTCCTTGCCGGCCTTGGTCAGCGCTGCGTAGATCAGCTCGCAAGTGCCGTCGCAGGCTTCGTCGCCGGCCTTCATGTTGATGACCACGACATCGAAGGGCGCGACCGACTCCGGCCAGATGATTCCGTTCTCATCATGCGATGCTTCGATGATGGCGGGAACAAGGCGTGTCGGGCCGATACCGTAGGAACCCATGTGAACGAAGTGTTCCTTACCGTCAGGACCCTGCACCTTTGCACCCATCGGTTCGGAATACTTCGTACCGAAGTAGAAAATATGGCCGACTTCGATGCCGCGCGCAGAAAGACGCTCGCCTTCCGGAACCGCGTTGAAAGCTGCCTCGTCGTGCATTTCGGATGTCGCGGCATAGAGCGACGTCCACTTGTCGAAGATCCCCTTCAGACCGTCGACACTGTCGAAATCCGTGCTTTCGGCGGGGATGTCGAAATTGACGAAATCCTTGTGGCAGAAGACTTCGGACTCACCGGTATCAGCGAGAATGATGAACTCATGGCTCAGATTCCCGCCAATGGGGCCGGTATCGGCGCGCATCGGAATGGCGCGCAGGCCGAGACGATCGAAGGTGCGCAGATAGGCTGTGAACATCTTGTTGTAGGAATGCTCCGCCCCTTCGCGCGTGAGATCGAAGGAATAGGCATCCTTCATCATGAACTCGCGCGAGCGCATCGTGCCGAAGCGCGGACGGATCTCGTCACGGAACTTCAGCTGGATGTGATAGAGATTGAGCGGCAGGTCCTTGTAGGACTTCACGAAGGAGCGGAAGATATCCGTCACCATTTCTTCGTTGGTCGGACCGTAGAGCATGGGCCGATCCTGGCGGTCCTTGATGCGCAGCATCTCCTTGCCATAGGCGTCATAACGGCCGCTTTCCTGCCAGAGCTCGGCCGACTGCAGGGTCGGCATCAGAAGCTCGATGGCGCCGGCGCGGTTCTGCTCCTCGCGGATGATGTTGTTGACCTTGTCCAGCACCTTCTTGCCGAGCGGCAGCCAGGAATAGATGCCCTGCGACTGCTGACGGACCATGCCGGAGCGCAGCATCAGCCGATGAGAGACGATTTCCGCCTCCTTGGGGTTTTCCTTCAGGATGGGTATGAAAAAGCGGGACAGACGCATGGCGGATTCCGGTACAGTTGAGATGCCGCTTACCCAAGCGGAATCGACGGTATTTGTTAAAGATGGGAGCGTTCATAGCCGCTTCGCAGCAGGAAAGAAACCCGCGACCGGTGCGAGCAGCCTCCCGCAGACGCATGTTAGCGCCTACAAATTCAGCAGGCGTGAAAAAACGCGTGTTTATAAGGGTTTGAAGGTAAATCTTGTCAACAGAAAAATTTTGCGCGAGTGTAGCAAAAATGCAAAAAAAGCTAATGACAAAGCACAATCTTTGAGCTAGCTTTAGCTCACAAAACAGGCAAGAAGGTTAAATTCTTGCCGAATTCGCGGTCAAGTCTTGGGAGGATCAGATCTTAGGCGCGCTTGTCGCTGCCCCGGTAACGGTTAAGGATCACGCGATACTTAAAACAAGGCTTTTAGCCTTGTTTTTTTTTGCTTTTCGGCTCCCAATTACACCGAAAAACCAAACCTCCCTTTCGCTAGGTGAGCCCGCTTTCCGTTACGAAAGCTCTTTGCCTCACTTGCATGACGCGCGTATGACAGGTTTTTCGCGGTTGCATTTACATCTGCTCAAAGTTTGAGCAAAAGCCATCCTTAATAGAAGCTAGGCCCTATTTGTGGAAGCGCGTCGAAGCCGAGGCCGAAATAGGTCGAGCCGATGTACCAGATACCGTAGATGGCGCCGGAGATGCACGTCGTCAGCGAGAAGACGAAAAGCGGGCGGAAACGGCTCGGCGCGCTCGGCACCGTGCCAAGCACGATGTCATTATCTTCGGCTTGAGTGCGCAGGCCGATCGGCAACACGGCGAAAAGCGTGATCCACCAGATGATGAAATAGACTGCAAATCCCTGGAGGAAGGCCTGAAACATCTTGGTTCCCGTCGATTAGCGCCTTGGCGGCTGGTTTTGGGTGCTTATAAGCCGGAATGGCGGCCAGTTCAAAGGCGGTGGACAGTTTAGGTCACTCTGACGCACCGCGATCAGACCTGCTCCAGCTCGATCAGCGTACCGAAGAAGTCCTTCGGATGGAGGAAAAGCACCGGCTTTCCATGGGCACCAATCTTCGGCTCACCATTGCCAAGCACCCTTGCCCCAGATGCCGTCAGCCGGTCTCGAACTGCAAGGATATCATCGACCTCGTAGCAGATGTGGTGCATGCCGCCAGCGGGATTCTTTTCAAGAAAGGCCGCAATCGGCGACGCCTCGCCAAGCGGCTCCAGCAACTCAACCTTGGTGTTCGGCAGTTCCACGAAAACGACCGTGACGCCATGCGCCGGCAGGGCTTGCGGCTGCGAGACCGCGGCCCCCAGAGTATCGCGATAGCTCGCGACTGCGGCAGCCAGATCAGGCACGGCGATGGCGATATGGTTCACCCGGCCAAGCATCATCAGACCCTGGTGATGAAGACCGTGACGAGAGGCTTCTTGCCCCAGGTATGATTGGCGGCAGCGCGCACGGCGCGGCGCAGGGCCTCCTGTACCATGTCGATATCCTTGCGGCGGGCGCGTGGAATGCTCTCGAAGGCGCCGATCGCGGCGTCGAACAGCCCATCCTCCATATCCTCGCCCTCGTCGTCATAGACCGGCAGGCCGATCGCCACGAGATCAGGTTCGCCGATGATGTCATAGCGGCTGTCGAGCACGATACTGACGGCGACATGGCCGACATAGGAAAGCTTCTTGCGCTCGCCGATGCCCATCTCGTCGAAGTCACCGATCAGTGACCCATCCTTGTAGATGCGGCCATGCGGCGCCTCGTCGATGACCTCGACCGGACCCGGAGCGAGCCGCAGCACATCACCATTGCGCACACGCGGCACCGTCGGAATGCCGGACTGCTCGGCAAGCTCCTTGTGTGCCGTCAGATGCGTTGCCTCACCATGCACGGGCACGACGACCTTCGGCCGTGTCCACTCGTACATCTTCTGCAACTCGTTACGGCGGGGATGGCCGGAGACATGCACCAGCGCCTCGGTGTCGGTGATGATGTGGACACCCTGCTCGACGAGACCATTCTTGATGTCCTGGATCGCCTTCTCGTTACCGGGGATGGCACGCGAGGAGAAGACGACGATATCGCCGGCGGCAAACGCCACGTTGCGCATCTCGTCACGGGAGAGCTTGGCAAGGGCAGCGCGCGGCTCGCCCTGGCTGCCGGTCAGGATGACCACGACCTTGTCGCGCGGAATGAAGCCGTAATCCTCTTCGGAGATGAACGGCTTTACGCCTTCCAGCAGGCCGATATCCTGAGCGACGTCGCAGACGCGCTTCAACGAGCTTCCGAGCAGCAGCACTTCACGACCCGCGGCTTCGGCGGCTTCTGCGACGGTACGGATACGGCCGACATTCGAGGAGAAGGTGGTGATCGCCACACGTCCCTCTGCATTCTCGATGATCTTGCGCAGGCTTTCGGAGACATCCTTTTCCGAGGGCGAGACGCCGTCGCGCAATGCGTTGGTGGAGTCGCAGAGCAGCGCCAGCACACCCTCATCGCCCAGTTGGCGGAAGCGCGTCTCGTCGGTCAGCGGCCCGAGCGACGGCTCGTGATCGATCTTCCAGTCACCGGTGTGGATGACATTGCCGAGCGGCGTGCGGATCATCAGCGACATCGGCTCGGGGATGGAGTGATTGACGGCAACACCCTCGATGCTGAAGGGGCCGACATTGATCCTATCGCCCGCCTTGAAGATCGTTATCGGTACTTCGCCGATCGCATCCTTCTCGAAACTACGCTTGGCTTCCAGCAGGCCGGCCGTGAAGGGCGAGGCATAAACCGGCACGTTCAGACCCGGCCAGAGGTCGGCGAGCGCGCCGTAATGGTCCTCATGGGCGTGGGTGATGATGATAGCCTTGAGGTTCTTGCGCTCGTTGGCGAGGAAGCGGATATCCGGCAGGACGAGATCGACACCCGGCAGATCCGGTCCCGGAAAGGTGACGCCGCAATCCACCATGATCCACTGGCGATGGTCCGCCGGGCCGTAGCCGTACAGCGCGAGATTCATGCCGATCTCGCCGACCCCGCCCAGAGGCAGAAATACCAGTTCGTCCTGTTTCGCCATAATGTTTGTTTTTTCCACTATCTAAAGAATACATCGCCGGCCGCAATCGGCATCATCCTGCCTGTGCCGATATCGAGCATCAACAGGCCATTATCATCAATCCCGGCGAAATATCCGGAAATCGACCTGTCGGGCAGATTCACAGTTATCTTTTCGCCAATGCCGCAGGCAACCGCACGCCATAGCGCCGTGACCTCGCTTATGCCCAGCCCTTCGTTCCAGATATCCAGCACCTCGGCCATCGACGCAAAGAGATGGGCGAAGAGTTCTTCGGGCGAAGCAGCACTTCCCTGATCACGCAGGCAGGTGACCGGATAGATGGGGTTGTCCGGCATGACGGACACATTGATGCCGATGCCGATCACCACCGCGTGGCGTCCGTCCGCCAGCCGTTCGCCTTCCACGAGGATGCCACAGGTCTTCTTGCGGCCGATCAAGATATCGTTTGGCCACTTCACCTCCAGCGGCTCCGCGCCCGGCGGCAACACGCTTCGGATCGCCTGATGCACGGCGACGGCAATTGCCAGTGGCAGCGAGGCAAGGCGCTCCATCGGCGCCGGATCGATCAGAAGAAGGGAGGCGTAGAGGTTGCCACGCTCGGAAACCCACGGACGGCCCCGACGGCCGCGGCCGCCGGTCTGTCGTTCCGCGGTCACCCAGAGCAGACCGCTATCCCCTGCCCGAGCCCGGGCAAGGCATTCCGTGTTGGTCGACGACGTATCCGACAAAGCCTCGTGCCTGATATCGCCGAGCGATATCCGGCGCCGCTTGTCGGAAGCCATCAGAACAGCGTCGCCGCAGCGAGTTCAGCCGCGCCGCCGATCGGACCGCCGATGAGAACATAGGCGGCGACGAAGAGGCCGGAGAGACCGAAGACGAGACGCAGCGAGCCGGAGACGCGGGCGAATTCGCCGGTCGCCTCATCGAACCACATCAGCTTGATGACACGCAGGTAGTAATAAGCGCCGACGACCGAAGCCAAAACACCGATGACGGCAAGCGCATAGAGCTTTGCCTCGATGGCGGCGACGAAGACGAAGTACTTCGCGAAGAAGCCGGCAAGCGGCGGAATGCCGGCGAGAGAGAACATCAGCGCGGTCAACACGACAGCCATGAAGGGGTTCGTCGTCGACAGGCCAGCGAGATCGTTGACGTTCTCGACAACCGTGCCGTCCTTGCGGCGCATCGACATGATGATCGCGAAGGAGCCGAGCGTCATGACCATGTAGATCGCCATGTAGAGTATGACGCCGGTGACACCAGTCTGACTACCGGCTGCCAGACCAACCAGCGCATAACCCATGTGACCGATCGAGGAATAGGCCATCAGTCGCTTGATGTTCTTCTGGCCGATAGCCGCAAACGAGCCGAGCAGCATGGAGGCGATCGAGATGAAGACGATGACCTGCTGCCAGTCTGATAGCACCGGCTCGAAGGCGGTGATGACGATACGGGTCATCATCGCCATGGCGGCAACCTTCGGTGCGCTCGCAAGGAAGGCAGTGACCGGAGTCGGTGCGCCTTCATAAACATCCGGCGTCCACATGTGGAACGGAACGGCCGAGATCTTGAAGGCAATGCCGGCGAGGATGAACACGAGGCCGAAGATCAGGCCGAGCGAGCGAGCGCCCTCGACTGTCAGAGCCTGGGCAACCTCGGCAAAGTGCGTGTGACCCGTAAAGCCGTAGACCAGCGACATGCCATAGAGCAGCATGCCCGAGGAAAGTGCACCGAGGACAAAATACTTCAGGCCGGCTTCCGTCGACTTCAGGCTGTCGCGGTTGATCGCAGCGATGACGTAAATCGCCAGCGACTGCAGCTCGAGGCCGAGATAGAGCGCGATCAGGTCGTTTGCCGAAATCATCAGCATGATACCGAGCGTGCACAGTACCAGGAGAACCGGAAACTCGAACTTGTCGAGCTGGTTTTCCCGCGCATGACCAATCGACATGAACAGTGCAACCAGAGAACCGATCAGCGCCAGCACCTTCATGAAGCGTGCGAAGCCATCCGCGAGGTAGACGCCGCCATAGGCAAGGCCGTCACCAGGAACGAAGATCAGCCAGAGGCCGGAGATGGCAATCAAGATCATCGCCAGCACGCTGACGAGCGGACCCGACCGCTCGCCCGAGAAGACGCCGATCATGAGCAGCACTAGGGCACCGATCGCGAGGATAATTTCCGGCGCGGACAGGTACAGGCTTAGGGAGATTGTTTCAGCGGTCATGTCCTAAAGTCCCGTCATTTCATCGACAGCGCAACATTCTGCGCTGCCTGCACTGCGGCCGAATAGCTGTTGATCAGATGGTCTACTGAAGCAGCGGTCGCATCGAAGACCGGAGCCGGGTAGACGCCGAAGAAGATGGTAAGTGCGACCAGCGGATAAAGGATGACCTTTTCACGCGGCGAAAGGTCGAGCAGAGCCTTCAGCTTTTCCTTCTCCAGCGCGCCGAAGATGACCCTGCGATAGAGCCAGAGCGCATAGGCGGCCGAGAGGATGACACCGGTGGCGGCAAAGAGCGCAACCCAGGTGTTGGCACGGAAGACGCCGATCAGCGTCAGGAACTCGCCGATGAAGCCGGAGGTGCCCGGCAGGCCGACATTGGCCATGGTGAAGACCATGAAGGCGACCGCATATTTCGGCATGTTATTGACCAGGCCGCCATAGGCCGCGATCTCGCGGGTGTGGGTGCGATCATAGATGACGCCGACGCAGAGGAAGAGCGCGCCGGAGACGATGCCGTGTGACAGCATCTGGAAGATCGAACCCTGCAGGCCCTGCGCGTTCGCCGCGAAGATGCCCATCGTCACGTAGCCCATGTGGGCAACCGAGGAATAGGCAATCAGCTTCTTGATGTCGTCCTGCATCATCGCGACCAGCGAGGTGTAGATGATGGCGATCACGGACATCGCGAAGACGAGCGGCGCGAAATAGTCCGAAGCGACCGGGAACATGCCGATCGAGAAGCGGATCAGGCCGTAGCCGCCGAGCTTCAGGAGCACGCCTGCCAAGATGACGGAACCGGCCGTCGGCGCCTGGACGTGTGCGTCCGGGAGCCAGGTGTGGACCGGCCACATCGGCATCTTCACCGCAAAGGAGGCAAAGAAGGCAAGCCACAGCCAGGTCTGCATCGCCGGCGGGAACTGGTAGTTCAGAAGCTGGGCGATATCGGTCGTGCCGGCCTGCCAGTACATGGCCATGATGGCGAGCAACATCAGCACCGAGCCGAGCAGCGTATAGAGGAAGAACTTGTAGCTCGCATAGACGCGGTTCGCGCCACCCCAGACACCGATGATGAGGAACATCGGGATGAGGCCGCCTTCGAAGAAGACGTAGAAGAGAACGATATCGAGCGAGACGAAGACACCGACCATCATCACTTCGAGGATGAGGAAGGCGATCATGTATTCCTTCAGGCGCTTCTCGACCGAAAGCCAGCTTGCGAGCACACAGAAGGGCATCAGGAAGGTCGAGAGGATGATGAACAGCATCGAGATGCCGTCGACGCCGACATGGTAGCCGATGCCCGTGCCGAGCCAGCTATGCTGCTCGATCATCTGGAAGCCCGGATTGGCGTTGTCGAAGCCGATCCAGATGAAAAGCGAAAGGATGAAGGTGAAGACCGTGGTGATCAAGGAGATCCACAGCACGTTCTTGCGGCCGTTCTCGGTTTCGCCGTTCATCAGCAACAGGAGCACCACGCCGACGAGCGGCAGGAAGGTGACCGTTGAAAGAATAGGCCAATCGGTCATCAGAAGGAACTCCCGAGCATCATCCAGGTAACGAGCGCCGCAACGCCGATCAGCATCGCGAAGGCATAGTGATAGAGGTAGCCGGTCTGCAGGCGCACGACGCGGTCGGTCACGCTGACCACGCGGGCGGCAATGCCGTTCGGACCGTAGGTATCGATAACGCCGACATCACCCTTCTTCCACAGGAAGTTGCCAAGAGCCTTGGCGCTCCGGACGAAGAGGAAGTCGTAGAGTTCGTCGAAGTACCACTTGTTGAGCAGGAACTGGTACAGAACGCGGTGCTGCTGAGCGAGTTTGCGCGGCGTCGACGGCGACCTGATGTACATATACCAGGCAATCACGAAGCCGAGCAGCATGGCGATGAATGGGCTGAGGCCAACCCAGACCGGAACGTGATGGAATTCTTCCACCAGTTCGTTTTCGGCGCCGGTAAAGAGCGCACCCTTCCAGAACTCGGCATATTCCTCGCCGTAGAAGCGGCCCTCGAAGAAGTAGCCGGCAAATACCGCGCCGAGCGCGAGGAGATAGAGCGGCACCAGCATGACCTGCGGCGATTCATGGACGTGATGCATGACTTCGTGCGAAGCACGTGGCTTGCCGTAGAAGGTCATGAAGATCAGGCGCCAGGAATAGAAGCTCGTGAAGAGAGCGGCAATGACCAGCAGTGTGAAGGCGAAGCCCGCGACCGGCGAATGCGACGCATAGGCAGCCTCGATGATGACGTCCTTCGAGAAGAAGCCGGCTAAGCCGAACGGGGTAAAGGGAATGCCGACACCGGTGATCGCCAGCGTGCCAATGATCATCATACGGAACGTCCACTTGATGTGCGGACGCAGACCACCCATGTAGCGCATGTCCTGCTCGCCATCGACGGCGTGGATGACCGAGCCGGCGCAGAGGAAGAGCAGAGCCTTGAAAAAGGCGTGCGTGAAGAGGTGGAAGATTGCCGCGCCATAGGCACCGACGCCGAGCGCCACGAACATGTAGCCGAGCTGCGAGCAGGTCGAGTAGGCGATGACACGCTTGATGTCGTTCTGCACGAGGCCGACAGTGGCCGCGAAGAAGGCGGTAATCGCGCCGATCACGGTGACGACGACGAGCGCATCCGGCGAGTGTTCGAAGATCGGCGACATACGGGCGACGAGAAAGACGCCGGCGGTCACCATGGTCGCAGCATGGATGAGGGCCGAAACCGGCGTCGGGCCTTCCATGGCGTCCGGCAGCCAGGTGTGCAGCAGGAACTGCGCCGACTTGCCCATAGCGCCCATGAAGAGCAGCAGGCAGGCGCCGGTCAGCGCATGCGCCTTGTCGAGATGCATGCCGAAAAGGTTCAGGATCACTTCACCAGCCTCGCCGCCGCCTTCAGCCGGAGCGAAGGTCGAAGCATTGGCGAAGATCGTGTCGAGGTTGATCGAGCCGAACAGCACGAAGACCGTGGCGATGCCGAGCACGAAGCCGAAGTCGCCGACACGGTTGACGATAAAGGCCTTCATCGCGGCTGCCGACGCAGACGGCTTCTTGTACCAGAAGCCGATCAGCAGATACGAGGCCAGACCGACGCCTTCCCAGCCGAAGAACATCTGGGCCAGGTTGTCGGACGTCACCAGCATGAGCATGGCGAAGGTAAAGAGCGAGAGATAGGCGAAGAAGCGCGGGCGGTGCGGATCGGTATGCATGTAACCGATCGAATAGACATGCACCAGGGTCGAGACCGTGTTGACGACGATCAGCATGACCGAGGTCAGCGTATCGACACGCAGCGACCAGTATACATCGATGCCGCCGGACTGGATCCAGCGCAGAACTTCGACCTTGATCGCGCCTTCCGGATGGCCGAGCGCAACCGTGAAGAAGACGACCCAGGACAGGACGGCGGCGATGATCATCAGGCCGCTGGTGACATATTCCGACGCCTTGGCGCCGATCGCGCGGCCGAAGAGGCCGGCAATGATCGCGCCGATCAGGGGAAGGAAGACGATAGCCTTGTAGAGGAACATGAGCCGCTCAGCCCTTCATCATATTGACGTCTTCGACCGCGATCGAACCGCGGTTGCGGTAGAAGACAACGAGAATTGCGAGACCGATCGCCGCTTCGGCAGCAGCAACGGTCAGAATGAACAGTGCGAAGACCTGGCCGACGATGTCGTTGAGGAACGACGAGAAGGCGACCATATTGATATTGACCGACAGCAGGATCAATTCGACGGACATCAGGATGACGATGATGTTCTTCCGGTTCAGGAAGATGCCGAAGACGCCGATGGTGAAGAGGATGGCGCTGACCGTGAGATAGTGGGAAAGTCCGATGACCATGTTCTTTGTTCCTTGACCTCTCGGTTCAGTTCACGCCCTGCCCCGGCTTGACCTTGATCACCTCGACGGCAGTCGCGGGCGTGCGGGCAACCTGGCGGGAAATATTCTGCCGCTTGATGTGGGTGCGATGCTTCAGCGTCAGCACGATTGCGCCGATCATGGCGACCAGCAGGATCAAACCAGCGATCTCGAAGAAATAGACGTAGTTCGTATAGAGCACGTCGCCGAGGGCGGCCGTGTTGGTGCGCACGGTCGGAGCCGGGATCGGCATGGCGACGGTCTTGGCGATCTCGGGCGAGATCACGCTGCCGCCGACCACGACGATCAGTTCGGCGGCGAGGATCAGGCCGATCAGCGCGCCGATCGGCGCATATTCGAGAACACCGGCTCGAAGCTCGGTGAAGTCGATATCGAGCATCATCACCACGAAGAGGAAGAGAACAGCGACCGCGCCGACATAGACGACGAGCAGGATCATCGCCAGGAATTCGGCACCCAGCAGCAGGAAGAGACCAGCTGCATTGAAGAACACCAGGATCAGGAACAGAACCGAGTGAACCGGGTTCTTCGCCCAGATGACCATGAACGCCGACGCTATCGCGATAAAGGCGAAAAGATAGAAAAATAGAGCCTGCAGACCCATGTTGGTGCCTTTTTCATCTTCCCCCGGGCAGCCGGGAGTTTCCCTGCCCGATAGGACCTGGCGCAGCTTTCGCCGGCAAAGCCCCGGTGCATGTTGACCGCGGCGGGCAAGAGTACCCTTCCCGCGGCATTTCAAATCTCAATCAGCGGTACGGCGCGTCGATCGCCATGTTGCGGGCGATTTCACGCTCCCACCGGTCGCCGTTTTCGAGGAGCCTCTGCTTGTCGAAATAGAGCTCTTCACGGGTTTCGGTGGCGAATTCGAAATTCGGACCTTCGACGATCGCATCAACAGGGCAAGCTTCCTGGCAGAAGCCGCAATAGATGCACTTCACCATGTCGATGTCGTAACGCACCGTGCGGCGCGTGCCGTCGTTGCGGCGCGGGCCGGCTTCGATGGTGATCGCCTGGGCAGGACAGATCGCCTCGCACAGCTTGCAGGCGATGCACCGCTCTTCACCGTTCGGATAACGGCGTAGCGCATGTTCGCCGCGGAAGCGCGGGCTGACCGGACCCTTTTCGAAGGGGTAGTTGATCGTTGCCTTCTGCTTGAAGAAGTAACGCATCGACAGGAAGAACGCGCCGACGAATTCCTTGAGGAACAGCGAGTTGATGGAGGCGGACAGGCTTGCCATCTTCAATCTCCAATTTTGCCGGAAACGAGGTTGGACATCAGGCCCATCCCATCAGTTTCAGCACGAATGCAACGATGACGACCATGGCGAGCGACAGCGGAAGGAAAACCTTCCAGCCGAGACGCATGAGCTGGTCGTAGCGGTAGCGCGGCACGAAAGCCTTGACCATGGCGAACATGAAGAACACCAGGCAGGACTTCAGCAGGAACCAGATAATGCCCGGCACCCAGTTGATGAGCCAGAAATCGACCGGCGGCAGCCAGCCACCGAGGAAGAGGATCGTCGTCAGCGAGCACATCAGCACGACGGCCGCATATTCGCCGAGCATGAACATCATGTACGGAGCCGAGCCGTACTCGACCATGAAGCCGGCGACGAGTTCCGATTCCGCTTCCGGAAGGTCGAAGGGCGGGCGGTTCGTCTCGGCGAGCGCCGAGATGAAGAAGATGACGAACATCGGGAACAGCGCCAGCCAGTGCCAGTCGAGGAACGAGTTCGGCAGGCCGATCATCGTACCGAGACCGGTGCGCTGGGCGTTGACGATATCCGTCAGGTTCAGCGAACCGACGCAGAGAAGAACGGTGACGATGACGAAGCCGATCGAGACTTCGTAGGACACCATCTGCGCGGCGGAGCGCAGTGCGCCGAGGAACGGATACTTCGAGTTCGAAGCCCAGCCGCCCATGATGATGCCGTAAACTTCGAGCGAGGAGATCGCCAGAATGTAGAGGATGCCGACATTGATGTTAGCAATCACCCAGCCATCGGCGAGCGGCACGACCGCCCAGGTCGACAGCGCCAGAAGCACGGTGACGAGCGGAGCCAGCAGGAAGACAGCCTTGTTGGCGCCAGCCGGAATGACCGGCTCCTTGAAGACGAACTTCAGAAGGTCGGCGAAGGACTGGAACAGGCCAAAGGGGCCGACGACGTTCGGGCCGCGGCGAAGCTGGACGGCAGCCCAGATCTTGCGGTCGGCAAGAAGAACGTAAGCGATGAAGACCAGCAGGCAGACGAGCAGCAGCAACGACTGACCGATCATGATGATCGCCGGCCAGACATAGGTCGAGAAGAAAGAATCCATGAGTTCCTGCCCTTACTCTGCCGCGACTTTAAAATTGTTGCGGGCCAATGCCGAGCACTCGGCCATGACAGCCGAGGCGCGCGCTATCGGGTTCGTCAAATAGAAGTCTTTGACCGGCGACGCAAACCCGGATTTGTTCATCTTACCGGCTTTTTTCGCCAGTGCGGCAATTTGGGCGCTTTCACCTGCGGCGATCTCGTCAACGGCCGCGAAATGCGGGAACGCCGCATAGAGCTTGCTGCGCAATTCACCGAGCGAATCAAAGGGAAGCTTCTTGCCGAGCACGTCGGAAAGAGCGCGAATGATCGCCCAGTCTTCGCGAGCGTCGCCCGGCGCGAAGCCGGCGCGGTTGCCGATCTGGACGCGGCCTTCGGTGTTGACCCAGGTGCCCGACTTTTCCGTATAGGCGGCAGCCGGCAGAATGACGTCAGCACCATGTGCGCCGTTATCGCCATGCGAACCGATATAGACCGTGAACTTCGCCGTCTTGGCGGAGACATCGAACTCGTCGGCTCCGAGCAGGAAGAGCACGTCCATGGCCTTCAGCATCTCTGCAGCATTGGCGCCCTTGGCGCCCGGCACGAAGCCGAGGTCGAGGCCGCCGACGCGTGATGCTGCTGTGTGCAGCACGGCAAAGCCGTTCCAGCCTTCAGCGATTGCGCCGACATTGACGGCGAGCTTGGCAGCCGTTGCGAGAACGCCAGCGCCATCCGTACGGGTCAGAGCGCCCTGACCGATAATGATCATCGGCTTGGACGCCTTGGAAAGGACTTCGGCGAAGGCGTGGCCGCCGTCGAGGATGTCCTTCAGCGTATCCGGACCCGAGCCGAGATAGTCATACTTGTAGCGCAGTTCGCCGCCTTCACCGATCACGCCGATCGGGAAGCCGCCGCGGCGGAAGCGCTTGCGGATGCGGGCGTTGAGGATCGCGGCTTCGAAGCGCGGGTTCGCGCCGACGATGAGCAGCGCGTCGGCCTGTTCAATACCTGATATGGTCGGGTTGAAGAGGTAACTTGCGCGGCCGAGCGACGGATCAAGTGCCGTCCCATCCTGGCGACAGTCCAGGTTCTCGGAACCAAGCGATTTCACCAGTTCGGACAGCGCATACATTTCTTCGACAGAAGCGAGATCCCCGGCGATCGCACCGATCTTGTCGCCCGATGTCGCCGATACGGCAGCCTTGATGGCGCCGAAGGCTTCGCCCCAGCTCGCCGGCTGCAGGCGACCGTCCTTGCGGACGTAAGGGCGGTCGAGGCGCTGCGTCTTCAGGCCGTCCCAGACGTGGCGGGTCTTGTCGGAGATCCACTCCTCGTTCACGGCTTCATTGACGCGAGGCAGGATGCGCATGACTTCGCGGCCGCGGGTATCGACGCGGATCGCGGAGCCGACGGCGTCCATGACGTCGATCGATTCGGTCTTGTTCAATTCCCACGGACGAGCCGTGAAGGCGAAGGGCTTGGAGGTCAGAGCGCCGACCGGGCAGAGGTCAACGACGTTGCCCTGCAGCTCGGAGGTCATTGCCTGCTCGAGATAGGTGGTGATCTCGGCATCCTCGCCGCGGCCGATCAGGCCGAGCTCGGAAATGCCGGCGACTTCTGTCGTGAACCGGACGCAGCGCGTGCAGTGAATGCAGCGGTTCATGACCGTCTTGACGAGCGGGCCAATGTACTTGTCTTCGACGGCGCGCTTGTCTTCCTGATAGCGCGAGGTGTCGATACCGAAGGCCATGGCCTGGTCCTGCAGGTCGCATTCGCCGCCCTGGTCGCAGATCGGGCAATCGAGCGGATGGTTGATCAGGAGGAATTCCATCACGCCTTCGCGGGCCTTCTTGACCATCGGCGTGTTGGTGAAGACTTCAGGCAGTTCGCCGTTCGGGCCGCCGCGGATATCGCGCACGCCCATGGCGCAAGAAGCCTGCGGCTTCGGCGGACCGCCCTTGACCTCGACGAGGCACATACGGCAATTGCCGGCAACCGACAGACGCTCATGGAAGCAGAAGCGCGGAACTTCAGCACCGGCCTCTTCGCACGCCTGAATCAGCGTGTAATGATCCGGAACTTCGATCTCGTTACCGTCAATCTTCAGTTTTGCCATCGTCACTCAGTCCTGTTTCCCATTCGCCGGGCACCGGCAAACAAACCTATTTTTGCAACATCCATATTGCCAAGCCGGATATTTCGTCCGTTCTGGCGGCGGCATTGCCCAAATTCTCTTGCGCAAGCTCCGAGACCCGGAACCTGCCATCGGCATCCCGACCCGGAGCCCCCTGCCCCGTCGATCGATCCGCCCGTCCTCCAGCCATCGCATTCGGCTGGAAATTTATTTCTTCCTGCGGCCCCGCGTCGCCAGCACCTTGGCCTGACCGACCCAGTCGTCACGCAGGATACGGCCATCGACCCCGAGTTCGGCGTCGAAGCGAGCGACATCGTCCTCGCTCCATGCCGCGACATCGGCAAATGTTCGGATGCCTTTTTGTTTCAGCACCTGCTCGAGCTTCGGGCCGATGCCAGCCACCAGCTTGAGGTCGTCAACCTTCCTGGACCTTGCGGCTGGTTTCGCCTTGGGCGCGACCAGCTTTACGGCTTCTTCCGCCGGAGCCTCGGCGGAAACCACCGTCAGTTTCGGCCTGGCCACCCTGCGAACCGACTCGGTCTTTTGAACAGGCGGGCGAATATTCTCCGGACGAATGTCCATCTCGGGCGTCTTCTCATCCGGCGGCGTCTCGTCGAGCGCCGCTGCCGCCTTGTTCGCCGTTTCGAGGACACCTTGCCAAGCACCGAAGATGACGCCGGCCATATGTGTGGAAAGACCGAAACCGATCGCTGTGGCAGCGGCGAAAGCCGCGGCCGGATGTAGCATCATCGGGTGAACAGGCATGGCACGCGCGTTCTCCAGAACATCGGCAGCAAGACGCCCGAAGTCGGCCGCAAAATCGGCTGCCCCTTCCCTCACCTTGCTGTCGGATGTCTTTGATGTCATCGCTTACTCAGCCGCCTCCAGAACCGCACCGTGATCAAGGGCATTGGCCGTATACTGGTCGATGCGGGCTTCGATTTCCGGACGGAAGTTACGGATCAGACCCTGCACCGGCCATGCGGCGGCATCGCCGAGCGCGCAGATGGTGTGGCCTTCGATCTGCTTGGTGACCTGGAACAGCATGTCGATTTCGCGCTTCTGCGCGTTGCCGCGCGCCATACGCTCCATCACGCGCCACATCCAGCCCGTGCCTTCACGGCACGGCGTGCACTGGCCGCAGCTCTCATGCTTGAAGAAGGCCGAGATACGGGCGATCGCCTTGATGACGTCGGTGGACTTATCCATGACGATCGAGGCAGCCGTACCGAAGGAGGAGCCGACCGCGCGCAGGCCGTCGAAATCCATTGGGCAGTCGATGATGTCCTTGGCCGGAACGATCGGGCACGACGCGCCGCCTGGAATGACGGCGAGCAGGTTATCCCAGCCGCCGCGGATGCCGCCGGCGTGCCTATCGACCAGTTCGCGGAAGGTGATGCCCATTTCTTCTTCGACGGTGCACGGTTTGTTGACGTGGCCGGAGAGCATGAACAGCTTGGTGCCGACATTGTTCGGCCGACCGATGGCCGAGAACCAGCCGGCACCGCGGCGCAGGATCGTCGGGGCGACGGCGATCGATTCGACGTTGTTGACCGTCGTCGGGCAGCCGTAGAGACCCATGTTTGCCGGGAACGGCGGCTTCAGGCGCGGCTGGCCCTTCTTGCCTTCAAGGCTTTCGAGCAGCGCGGTTTCTTCGCCGCAAATGTAGGCGCCGGCACCGTGATGAACGAAGATTTCGATATCCCAGCCGAGCTTGTTGTTCTTGCCAAGCAGGCCGGCATCATAACATTCGTCGATCGCAGCCTGCAGGGCTTCGCGCTCGCGGATATATTCGCCGCGTACATAGATATAGGCAGCATTCGCACCCATGGCGAAGCTCGCGATCACGCAGCCCTCGATCAGCGTATGCGGATCGTTGCGCATGATGTCGCGGTCCTTGCAGGTGCCGGGCTCCGATTCGTCGGCGTTGACGACGAGGTAATGCGGACGGCCGTCGCTCTGCTTCGGCATGAACGACCATTTGAGACCCGTCGGGAAGCCTGCACCGCCGCGACCCCGAAGGCCGGAAGCCTTCATCTCGTCGATGATCCAGTCACGGCCCTTTTCCAGGATCTGCTTGGTGCCATCCCAGTTGCCGCGGCTCATCGCGCCCTTCAGGGATTTGTCCTTGAGGCCGTAGATGTTGGTAAAGATGCGGTCCTTATCTTGTAACATGCTTCACACCTCTTACCGCGGCTTCTTGCCGAAGACCTTGATATATTCCGCTTCGCCGCCCTTGGCGAGCGCCTTGGCCTGCTTGACCCAGTCGTCGCGCTCGATGCGGCCGCGGAAATTCAGGAAACCATCGACCCATTCGCGTTCGGCCTTCTTCCAGCCCGCGATCTGCGAGAAAGTGAAGATGCCGATTTCGTTCAACGTTGCTTCGATCTTCGGACCGACGCCGGAGATCATCTTGAGATCGTCGGGAGCGGCGGGCTTTTCGATGCCGGCCGGGCGATTCTTGTCCGTCAGCAATGGCTTTGCAGCCGCTGCAGCTGTAACTGCGACCACCGGAGCCGGCTCGGAAGCAGCCGTTCCGGAAAGAGGCTGAACTTCGGCAGCCTTCGCATTCTTCGCCGACGCCTTCGGCGCCGTCGCAGGCGTCTTCAGCGACGCATTGGTCTCGGCATCGGTGCTCTTTGGGCGAGCGGCCTCGGAGGGCGGAACCGGCGCACCGTCGGCGGGGGCGATTGCCGGGGTATCTTCGATCCGGGTGCGGCTGACGGCGACGGCGTCCAGAAGCGTCGTCGGACCGCCCTCAGGCGAGGACAGATGACGATCGATCTGCGGACCGACCTTGATGCTCGCGCCGTTGCCAGCCCCGAATGTATCGATGATCTCTTCCAGGCGCTCCGGCGTCAGATCCTCATAGGTGTCCTTGCCGATCATCACCATGGGCGCGTTGACGCAAGCCCCGAGACATTCGACCTCTTCCCAAGAGAGCGTGCCTTCGGCGTTACGTTCGAAGGGATGCTGGTGGATCTTGCTGCGGCAGACGCCCATCAGCTTTTCCGAGCCGCGCAGCATGCAGGGCGTCGTGCCGCAAACCTGCACGTGAGCGCGGGTGCCGACAGGATGAAGCTGGAACTGGGTGTAGAAGGTCGCTACCTCGAGAACACGGATATAGGCCATGTCCAGCATGTCGGCGATCTTTTCGATCGCCGGACGGGTGACCCAACCATCCTGCTCCTGCGCACGCATCAACAGCGGAATGACCGCTGACTGCTGACGGCCTGCGGGATATTTCTGAATCGTCTTTTCCGCCCAGACCGCATTTTCATCGCTGAAAGCGAATGCGGCCGGCTGGAATTGATCTTCGGCTAATCGACGAACGGACATTCTTCCTCACGCCTTGTCAGTTTAGCGTTCCACACCGCGAAGCAGTCAAAGACTGCATTTCACAGGCATAGGCCGACTGGTCTTTTTGCATAAATACCACGAACTTGCCGCCATTCGGCACGGCGGCCTTGATTTGATAGCCCTTGGACAAAAGCTCGCCCATGGACGATTGCTCCGCCGGCGGCTGTGCTTCCTCGTGGCCCAGCGGCGTGCCGAGCTTTCCGGCCTCCTGCGCAAAGGCGGAGGAAGCCGAAAGAAGAAGTGCAGCTGCGAGCGGCAGAGCCTGCATCAGCGATCCACCTCGCCGAACACGATGTCGAGCGAGCCGAGAACGGCCGCGACGTCGGCAAGCTGGTGGCCACGGCACATGAAGTCCATTGCCTGCAGGTGCGCATAACCCGGGGCGCGGATCTTGCAACGGTAAGGCTTGTTGGTACCGTCGGAGACGAGGTAGACGCCGAACTCGCCCTTCGGCGCCTCGACGGCAGCGTAAACTTCGCCGGCCGGAACGTGATAGCCTTCGGTGTAGAGCTTGAAGTGGTGGATCAACGCTTCCATCGAGCGCTTCATCTCGCCGCGCTTCGGCGGAACGACCTTCCCGTCTATGGAGGAGAAGGGCCCTGCCTTGGCATCACCGAGCAGGCGATTGACGCACTGCTTCATGATCTTCACCGATTCGCGCATCTCGATCATGCGGATCAGGTAACGATCGTAGTTGTCGCCGTTCTTGCCGATCGGAATGTCGAACTCAAGATCCGAATAGCATTCATAGGGCTGCGCGCGACGCAGGTCCCAGGCGGCGCCCGAACCGCGTACCATCACGCCAGAGAAGCCCCAGGCCCAGCAATCCTCCAGCGAAACCACGCCGATATCGACGTTACGCTGCTTGAAGATGCGGTTGCCGGTCAGAAGATCGTCGATATCATCGAGCTTGCCCGGGAATTGGTCGCACCACTTGCCGATATCCTGCACCAGATCTTCCGGCAGGTCCTGGTGGACGCCACCCGGACGGAAATAGGCGGCATGCATGCGGGAGCCGGAAGCACGCTCGTAGAACACCATCAGCTTTTCGCGCTCTTCGAAGCCCCAGAGCGGCGGCGTCAACGCGCCGACGTCCATGGCCTGCGTCGTGACGTTCAGAAGATGCGACAGGATACGGCCGATTTCCGAATAGAGAACGCGGATGAGCTGGCCGCGAATCGGGATTTCGATGCCCAGCAGCTTTTCGACCGCCATCGCATAGGCATGTTCCTGGTTCATCGGCGCCACGTAGTCGAGGCGGTCGAAATAGGGAACGGCCTGCAGGTAGGTCTTGGTCTCGATCAGCTTTTCGGTACCGCGGTGCAGCAGGCCGATATGCGGATCGACGCGCTCCACGATTTCGCCGTCAAGCTCCAGCACAAGACGCAGAACGCCGTGTGCTGCCGGATGCTGCGGCCCGAAATTGATGTTGAAGTTACGGACGTTATGTTCGGTCATGGCGATGGGCTCGCTTTTTCAGGTAGTCAGTGAACAGCGGGCGAAAGCCCGCCACACGCCTCAAACTTACTGCTTCGCCTTTTCGTCGCCCGGCAGCACGTATTCCGTGCCTTCCCAGGGGGACAAGAAATCGAAATTGCGGAATTCCTGCTTCAGTTCGACAGGTTCGTAAACGACGCGCTTTGCCGCATCGTCGTAGCGAACCTCGACGAAACCGGTCGTCGGGAAGTCCTTGCGCAGCGGATGACCCTCGAAACCGTAGTCGGTCAGGATGCGGCGCAGGTCCGGATGGCCGGTGAAGAGGACGCCGTACATGTCCCAGGTCTCGCGCTCGAACCAGTCGGCGCCCGGATAGACGGCGCAAGCGGACGGAACCGGCGTATCCTCGTCGGTCGCCACCTTCACCCGGATGCGCAGGTTCTGCTTCGGAGACAAGAGATGATAAACGACATCGAAGCGCAGCTCGCGCTGCGGCCAGTCGACACCACAAATGTCAATCATGTTGATGAAGCCACATTTGGCATCATCGCGCAGGAAGGTCAGCAACGGAATCAAATTGTCGCCAGTCGTCGTCAGCGTCAGCTCGCCGTATTTGAGCTGCGAGGCGGCAATCAGATTGCCGCGCGCTTCCGAAACGTAGGACGAAAGCTCAGTGAGGGCTTCGCTCATAATTTCCTGTCCTTGCCCTTAGCGTTCGATCGTGCCGGTGCGGCGGATCTTCTTCTGCAGCAGTAGCACGCCGTAAAGCAGTGCTTCCGCCGTGGGGGGACAGCCCGGCACGTAGATGTCGATCGGCACGACGCGGTCGCAACCACGAACCACCGAATAGGAATAGTGATAGTAGCCGCCGCCATTGGCGCAGGAGCCCATCGAGATAACGTAACGCGGCTCGGGCATCTGGTCGTAGACCTTGCGGAGCGCGGGGGCCATCTTGTTGGTCAACGTGCCGGCGACGATCATGACGTCCGACTGGCGCGGCGAGGCGCGCGGCGCAAAACCGAAGCGCTCGACGTCGTAACGCGGCATGGAGAGCTGCATCATCTCGACGGCGCAGCATGCGAGACCGAAGGTCATCCACATCAGCGAGCCGGTACGAGCCCAGTTGATCAGCTCATCGGTCGAGGTGACGAGGAAACCCTTGTCGGCGAGCTCATTGTTGATCTCACCGAAGAATGCGTCGTTGCTGCCGATCGGCTTACCGGTCGAGGGATCAATGATCCCCTTCGGCTGCTGCGCGACAAGCGTCTGATTGCCAGCGGGGGCTACTCCCATTCCAGGGCTCCCTTCTTCCATTCATAGATAAAGCCGATGGTCAGCACGAGGAGGAAGACCATCATGGACCAGAAGCCGAACCAGCCGATGGCGCCGAAGGAAACGGCCCACGGAAAGAGGAAGGCGACCTCAAGGTCGAAGATGATGAAGAGAATCGACACGAGGTAGAAGCGGATATCGAACTTCATACGAGCGTCGTCGAATGCGTTGAAGCCGCATTCGTAAGCCGAAAGCTTTTCCGAATCGGGCGCCTTGAAGGCAACGGCAAACGGCGCAATGAGAAGCGCCAGGCCAATTACGAGCGCGATGCCGATGAAAATAGCGATCGGAATATAGGAACTGAGCAGTTCAGTCATCATGTTCATCCCTGCTTGCGGGCGGCGCCTGGCGGCGCAACTGGGCAAATGCCCGGCAAGCGAACGTGCGTTGCAACAAGCCGTGGTTAGCGCAGCCGGAGCCCCGGCGCAAGACTTTTACAGAAGCTATTCGAACAGCGTGAGAAGGACATTATCAAGCAGATGCAACGATGTCGCGACAAATCCGTAAAAGTTGCGGAAGGCCGCATGGCTGACCCTCGGAAACTGCATGGCTTTCAGGAAGAAAATGGCGCGAGTGACGGGGCTCGAACCCGCGACCTCCGGCGTGACAGGCCGGCACTCTAACCGACTGAGCTACACCCGCGCATTGGACCTTTCGGACCGTGAAGATACCACGAAACCGGACAGAGGCGACGATTTGCCGCCTGCTTGAAATGGCGCGAGTGACGGGGCTCGAACCCGCGACCTCCGGCGTGACAGGCCGGCACTCTAACCGACTGAGCTACACCCGCATTCTTTCAAGCAATCCGGTGCCTGAGCACCCTCTCCGAACGGGCTGGCCGTTGGGATGAGCGGCTAACTAAGGGGTTCGCCTTTTAGTGTCAAGCAGGTTTGGAGACAAAACCATGACAGTCCTGAAATTGTTTCGGAAAGTTGCGCCGATCCCCGGCAAGTCGGCAATTCCGCTTTGCCCGCACGAGCTTGCCGCCGAAGCGCTTGGCCATGCGTTCCGTGTCACCCCTCACGCTGATCCGCTGCGCCGCGTTTTCCACAATCGGTCAGCGCGGATAGAGCGCAGGCGCCTGAAACACCCTCCTCTCCTGCGACAAATATCCGAAACGGATGTCCGGATAGCATGCACGTGTCTCTTAGAGGCTAAACGCACATCAGGCCTTGCCGGCATATTCTTCGTTGCTGACCTGCTCTAGCCAGTCCGCAACGCTGCCATTCAATGCCTCCTGGATGGCGATATGGCTCACCGCGCTCTCGGGGCTTGCGCCATGCCAATGTTTCTCGCCCGGCGGGAACCACACGACATCACCCGGGCGGATTTCCCTGATTTCCCCACCCCATGTCTGGGCGAGACCTCTGCCTGACGTAACGATCAGCGTCTGACCCAGGGGATGGGTATGCCAGGCGGTGCGCGCGCCAGGCTCGAAGGTTACGTGAGATGCCCGCACGCGCGCCGGCTCCGGCGCCTCGACGAGCGGATCGAGGCGGACGGAGCCGGTGAAATAATCGGCCTGACCTTTTGTGGAGGGGCGTGAGCCTGCGGTCTTGATATCCATGATCTCTCCTGTTCTTCCGTCGTCTGCGATTAAAGCCGTCGTGGACAAGGATATTTGATCGCAGCAGGCGATCCAAGCGGCATCGGCAATTGCCGCCCCACCCGGCGGCTGCTACTGCGAAGGCCTTTCATCACGAACGGAGGATTTCCATGAAACATCATGCTTTCGGCCGCCTGCCCTTCACCGTCACTGATGTCGGCTTCGGCGCCTGGCAGATCGGTGGCTCCTGGGGCGATGTCAGCGAAGCGGACGGCCGCGCCGCTCTGAATGCCGCGCTCGACGCCGGCATGACGTTTATCGACACCGCCGATGTCTACGGCGACGGCCGCTCCGAAAAGATCATCGCCGACGTGCTGACGGCGCGCGGTGGCGAACGCCCGATGGTCGCGACCAAAGCCGGCCGCCGTCTCAATCCGCACGTCACTGAGGGCTACACCAAAGCCAATCTGGAAGGCTTCATCGATCGCAGCCTGAAAAACCTGCAGGTGGACAGCCTCGACCTCGTACAGCTTCACTGCCCGCCGACGGAGGTGCTCTATCGCCCCGAGGCCTTCGCAGGTCTGGACGAGTTGCAGAAGGCCGGCAAGATCCGGGGCTACGGCGTCAGTGTCGAAAAGGTCGAGGAAGCGCTGAAGGCGATCGAATATCCCGGCGTCGTCAGCATCCAGATCATCTACAATATCTTCCGCCAGCGTCCCGATCACCTGTTCTTCGGTGAAGCCCGTCGCAAGAACGTGGCGATCATCGCGCGCGTGCCGCTTGCAAGCGGCCTGCTCTCCGGCAAGATCACCCGCGACACGAAGTTCGCAAGCGATGACCATCGCAACTTCAACCGCAACGGCGAGGCCTTCGATGTCGGTGAGACCTTCTCGGGCGTGCCTTTCGAGGTCGGCCTGCGGGCAGTCGAGGAAGTGCGCAAGCTCGTGCCGGCAGGTGCCAGCATGGCCGCCTTTGCGCTGCGCTGGATCCTGATGGCGGAAGCCGTCACCGTCGTCATCCCTGGTGCACGCAATGCCGAGCAGGCCAAGGCGAACGCAGGCGCTGCCGATCTTGCGCCGCTCTCTGCCGATGTCATGGCCGCGACGCGCGAGATCTACGAGCGTCTGATCGCACCGCATGTGCATCAGCGCTGGTAGGCACTGACTGCTCTTCAGGCCCGACCGGCTGAATCGGCCGGGCCTGAGATATTCGTTCGGCGCGAACCGGATCAAACCGTCAGGACAATCTTGCCGAACTGCTCGTTCGATTCCAGGAAGCGATGCGCCTCAACGATCTGCTCGAACGGGAATGTCCTCGCTATGACGGGTTCGAGAGCCCCGGATTCTAGCCCTTCCAGTATGAAGCGCTTTGCCGCTTCCAGTCGGGCCGGATCGCGCGTGATCTCATGAACGAGATAGCCCCGCAGCGTCAGGAATTTGCCGAGTACGGCGGGCAGCGGAAAAGGTGTTGGCGCCGTGCTCAGTCCACCATATTCGATCAGAATGCCGCCCAAGGACATTGCTGCCGTCAGCGGTCCGAAGATCGGGCCTGCCACGGCATCGAAGACGACGCGGACGCCTTCCGGCCCGGCGATTTCACTCAGTCTTGCCTCAATGTCCTCTTCCTGCGATGCAATCACGTGCGCAGCACCGACATCCTGTAGTGACTGACGTTTTTTCCCGGTCCTGGTGATCGCGATCGGCGTGGCGCCCACCATGTTGGCGATCTGGATCGCGGCAATCCCCACGCTGCTCGATGCCGCAGTAACCGCAATGAAATCCCCCTTCTGCAGCCGAGCAATATCGATGAGCGCGCCATAGGCGGTGAGATACTGCATCCAGGTCGCGGCCGCCGTCACCCAGGAGAGAGACGGCGGATGCCTGACGACGGATTCGGCGTTGAATGTGACGAGTTCACCATAAGCGGGCGTGCGCACCATGGAGGTCGGCGGAATGATGCTGACGCCGTCACCCGGCGCAACACTCTCCACGCCCTCGCCTACCGCTTCGACGATGCCGGCCGCCTCCAGACCCAGGCCAGACGGCAGAGGTGCCATCTCGATGTAGGCGCCGGACCGCAGCAGCGCCTCGGCCCTGTTGATGCCCAGCGCCTTGACCCGGATTTGAACCTGCCCCGGCCCGGGTGGTGTCACATCAACATGTTCAATGCGAAGAACCTCGGGACCGCCGAGTTCGTGAAAGCGGATTATGCGTGCCATTTGCCATCAACTCCAAAACGATTGAAACGAATGAGCTATGACGACTGAGCAGTTGAAGATAAATTGGCCGAAGAGCAAGACAGAAGAAACCATGAGTTTGTAATATGGATCACCTCACCAGCATGACCGTTTTTGTGAAGGCCGTCGATCTCGGCTCCTTTGCCGCAGCGGCGACCGCGCTTGGCCTGTCCGGGCCGATGGTCGGCAAGCACATTCGGTTTCTAGAGGAGCGGCTGGGTGTCAGCTTGCTCAATCGCACGACGCGCCGCCAGAGCCTGACGGATTTTGGGCGTGCCTATTACGAACGCTGCCGGATGATCCTTGCCGAGACGGAGGCGGCAGACGCACTCGCAATCGATCACCTTTCCGAACCCTGCGGAAAGCTGCGTGTCGCCATGCCAGCGCATTTCGGCCGGCACTGCGTGCTCCCGGTTCTGCTCGAACTCGCCCGGCGATATCCAAATCTAGAACTCAACCTGTCGCTCGGCGATCCCATCGTCGATCTTGCAGAAGACGGCTATGATCTCGCGATCCGCACCGGAGAACTCGAGGACCGGTCGCACGTCATCGCTCGTCGCCTGGCGCGTCAGCGCATGGTGGTCTGCGCCTCGCGGGCCTATCTCGAGGTACACGGCAGGCCGCAGCAACTGGAGGATCTCGGCAGGCATGACGCGATAATTTACGCGCGCTCGGCTCGCTTTCGCCCCTGGCTCTTTCCGCGCATCGACCACCCTCCCCTGGAAATCCGGCCGAACAGCCGGCTGCGGCTCGATGATCTCGATGCGATTGCCGACGCGGCGGTGGCCGGCATGGGGCTTGCCTGGCTACCCTATTGGCTGATTCGCGACCGCGTACAGGCAGGAACGCTCGACGTGCTGCTGTCGGAGCAGCCGGCGTTTCTCTACGACTGCCATGCCCTTTGGCTACAGACACCGCATTTGCCGCTCAAAGTCCGCCTTGCCGTCGACGCCTTGGCGGCTGCCCTTCCCAGATTCATGACCTAGGCACGCCAGATCGCCCGACACGATTGGACCAAAGAAAAAAGGCCGGGCGAAAACCCGGCCTTTCCATCTCGTGGAAATGCGAACTCAGTTCGTGGCGGTCAGGTTGACAGGGAAGAAGAGGGTCTCGCCCGAAGAATCGCTGACGCCGTCGTTGTCGGTCACGGCAAAGGCCTTGCCCGATGCGTCGAAGGCGAAGCCTTCCAGCTTGTCGAGAACATAGCCGTTGGTGGCCGACTTCAGGTCGCCGATGAAGTCATGGGCTTCCGTTTTCTTGACGACAGGCAGTTCGCCGCCGAGCTTGCCCGGCTTCAGGTCGGAGATTGCGACCTTGTAGAGCTTCTTCAGCTTGGCTGCATCGCCGACGAGGTTGTCGCGTTCGATGATGTAGACGCTGTCGCCCTGGGCGGTAATTTCGGAGAGGCCGACCCAGCCGCCTTCGCTCTTGTCGAGCGGGTAGCGAACGCCGCCCCATTCCTTCTTCTTCGGGTTATAGGAGAGAAGCTTCACGAAGCCCTTCTGATCGTCGTTCCACTCGCGCTGAACGGCCATCCAGAGCGTTGCATCGTCGCCAGTGCCGATGATCGTTACACCTTCGAAGCCATAGCGGATTTCGTTGGCGAGCAGTTCCTTCGGCAGGGCGATCTCGGTCTTGATGTCGCCCTTGGCGGTCACGTTGTAGAGGGCGTGCGGCACGAGACGCTCGGTATAGCCTTCCGAAGCCAGCCAGAAGGAACCGTCGGCAGCAACAGCGATGCCTTCGATATCGAGCTTCTGAGCCGGAGCACCGTCACGCTTGACGACAAGTGCATCGGTGATGACGGCCGGCTTCTTGGTGGCATCGATCGTGTAGATCGTCGGCTGCGAGCCCAGGACGCTGTCGCTGACGGCGTAGAGCATGCCCGGCTTGCCCGGGACGGCGGCGAGTCCCGAAAGGGCTGCAAAGCCGATCGGGTTGCCGTCTTTCTCGGCGGAGACGATGTGCGGATAGGCCTTTTCGCCTTCGCCGCGCTCATAGATCATGACGTGCGAACGCGTGCCCCCATCTTTGCCGAGGTCGAGTTCGTTGGCGGTGGCAAACAGGTTACGCTGCGGAATGGCAATCGCGCCTTCCGGGGAAATGCCTGACGGCAAAATCTGCAGCAGTTCCGGATCAGCACCCGTATCCTTGTAGACGCCGACGACGGAAGCGCGCTCGGCGAGCACGAAGAACAGATTGTCATCGCCGAACTTGGCGGCTTCGAGACCCTCCGGTTCGACGCCCTTCGACGAGGAGCGGCTTTCCGGATAATGGCCGAGGGCCGCTACGGCGCGCTCGAAAGAGCTACCCGATTCGTAGAGAACCTTGCCGGTCTTGTCGAAGATGGTGAAGCCGCGCGAGCCGCCTTCATAGTCGCCTTCGTTGGCGACGACGAGACGGTTGTCGTCCAGCCACTTCACGGCGTCCGGCTCGCGCAGGACGCCCTTCTTCTCGCCGGTGAACTTCAAGGCGCCGTCACGCTTGGTGTCGATGCCCGAAAGATCGGTGCTGCCGGCGGTGAAGTGTGTCTTCACCGTGCCGGTCGTGCCGTCGAGAATGATGATCTCGTTGTTTTCCTGCAGCGTGAGCGCAATTTCGTTCTGGCTGTTGAAGGCAACGAATTCCGGCTCCGGATCTTCCGGGGCAACGCCTGTGAGACCGGTCAGGGCGACATGCTTGATCGTGCCGCAATCGACGGTGCCGTCGGTCTTGACCTGGAAGACGACGAGGTCGCCAGCCGGCATCTGCGGGATCTTGCCGTCGTTGACCTCTTCGTCGCGCTCATTTTCGATGGCAATGGTGCCGAGCGTCCTGTCCTTGTTGAGGGCGATCGAATCAGGCTGACCGCCGAGATCGCAGGTCGCGTCGATCTTCTTGCTGGCGATATCGACGATCGCCAGACGACCGGACGGCTTCTGCTTGCTCTCGCTGGTGTTGACTGCGACGAGCGCCTTGCCGGCTGCTGATGTGACCGAGGTCGGCTCGCCGTCCATCATCAGCGCGCCGCCGGCCTTGGGTGCCTTGGCATCTGTGATGTCGATGAAGCCGATCGCGCCGAGCGGGCTATCGCTGTAGATCAGCGTGTTGCCATCCTGCGAGGCGGTGATGATTTCGGCCGAGGTGGTCGAAAGCTTGTCCTTGTCGGCCGGCAGGTTGGTCGCGACCGGGAAAGAGGCGATGCGGTTGAAAACCGGCTCAGCCGCTGCCGGGAAGGCAACGGACGCGAAAAGCACGGCAGCAATCGCTGCCTTGCGCGAAGACGATGTCATTGAAAATCCCCCAATGCCGAAAAAATCGAACAGAGGTTTTTTGCGGGACTGCCATGACAGACACATGACAGCCTGCGACATTTGTACAGTTCGCGTCAGGCCGCCTGCCGTTCGCGAAGCATCTCGATGCGCATGATGAAGAGCGACGCGGCGAGAATGAGCGCTGCCCCGAGCCACAGATAACCAGCCGGCGCATAGCCGAAGAAAAGCCAACCCGCGAGCACGTTCAACGGCAGCTTCAGGTCATCGAAGGGCTGCACATAGGCGGCGTCGGCACTCGCATAGGCAAGGGTCAGCAGATATTGCGCCACGACCGTCAGGAGGCCTGCCAGAAGGAAAAGCGCAAGCGCTGCGCCCGTCGGCACTGCGAAGCCCGCTGCGAGCGCCAGGCCGCCATTGATCGGCGTCAGCAGCACTAGCAGCCAGACGGTGATCGTCTCCGGCTTCTCGATGCCGGTCAGGCTCTTGGTGATGAGCGAGGAGGCGCCCCAAAGCAGGGCCGAGATAACAGGTAGAAGTGCCGCCCAGGTGAAGCTGTCCGACCAAGGCTGAAGGATGATCATCGCTCCGACAAAGCCTGTTCCCGTCGCCATCCAGCGAGCAGGTCCGACCCGTTCGCCGAGGAACAGGCGCGCGCCGAGAATGATGAAGAAGGGCGAGGTCATGACGAGCGCGATCGCCTGCCAGATCGGCACCGAGGCAAGGCCGGAAACCCAGGCCTCGACGCCGAGCGCGGCAAAGACGACGCGCACGACATGCCGCCAGGGATAGTCCGTGCGCATGGCGGAAAGACCGACCTTGCGCAGGAAGGGCAACGAAAAAAGAAAGGCGAAGCCGTATTGCCAGAAGGCTGCGGAAGTCGCCGGGAAGGCAAGCGTCATCGTGAGCCACTGGGTGACGACATTGAGGAGCGAGAAGACGACGCCTCCAAGCACCATGAAGGCTGCACCGGCAACGGCGCGGGAATGCGAGACTGCAAGGGAATTCTGATTCATGTCTTCCATCCGGACTACAGCGCCGCGCGTCTTTTCAGACGCGCAAAGGACGCTGTCGAACTTTGAATTGCTGCATAATTTCGCCCCTAAATCGATTCCGACTTGGGGAATTATGCAGGAGACCAAACATAAATCAGGACGCATGAGGCGACGGCACGCAGACGCCTGCAGATCCCTGCCCGCGCGCGGCCATGCTCATTCTCTTTCATCCGGACTTTAACCGTCGGCTCCGGAATCACACCGGATCTGCTGACCCTTTCCAAGCCGAGGCTTGAGAAGGCGCTCGCGGGCTCAGGCCTTAGCCCTTACCGCCGGTGGGGACTTTCACCCCGCCCTGAGAACATTGTCGTCGTAAGACAAAGTACCGAGTGCCGCAAGCGGCGAAAACAAAAAGGGGTCCGGCGATGCCGAACCCCCTCAAAATCCTGCACGGCCGTTCTCGTTTACGGCCAGCGGACAATCTCGTATCAGCCGTTGACGGCGTCCTTCAGGCCCTTGCCGGGCGTGAACTTCGGCACGTTGCGTGCCGGGATGTCGACTTCGGCGCCGGTCGACGGGTTGCGACCCTTCGTGGCAGCGCGATGAGAAACCGTGAAGCTGCCGAAGCCAGCAAGACGGATGTCGCCCTTGTTCTTCAGTTCAGCCTGCACAACATCAAAAACTGCGTCGACGGCAGATGCTGCGTCAGACTTCGTGAGTCCAGCCTTTTCGGCTACTGCGGACACGAGTTCATTCTTGTTCATGTTTCCACCCCTTTCTCTATGGTTTGAAACAACTCAATCTGTAAGCTAGGCGCAGAAATCGCTTTTATCAGGCCCGCCGGGAACCCAAAAACCCTGCAAATCAAGGAAAAGCAAGCGCCTACATGACGTTTTCACAAAAAAAGGCCGGCGTTACCGCCGGCCTTTTTCAAGATTTGTAACAATTGGGCATAAATGTGGCGGCCAAGGCTCAATGAGCTATGGTCGCACCTGCATCATCAAGCCCTTCGACCGTCGCAATGACGGGCGTTTCCACCGTGCCATCCCACTCGATCGGCTCGGGACGACGCAGCAGCGCATGCTTGATCACTTCGCCCATGCGGGAGACCGGAATGATCTCCATGTTGTTCTTCACATTGTCCGGAATCTCGGCCAGATCCTTGGCATTCTCTTCCGGAATCAGCACCTTCTTGATGCCGCCGCGAAGCGCAGCGAGCAGCTTTTCCTTCAGGCCGCCGATCGGCAGAATGCGACCGCGCAGGGTGATTTCACCCGTCATTGCCACATCCTTGTTGACCGGAATGCCAGTCATGATCGAGACGATCGCGGTTGCCATGGCGACACCGGCCGACGGACCATCCTTCGGCGTCGCGCCTTCCGGCACGTGCACGTGAATGTCGCTCTTGTCGAAGCGCGGCGGCTCGATGCCGAAATCGACGGCGCGCGAGCGGACATAAGATGCCGCTGCCGAGATCGATTCCTTCATCACTTCCTTCAGGTTGCCGGTGACGGTCATGCGGCCCTTGCCGGGCATCATGACGCCTTCGATCGTCAGCAGTTCGCCGCCGACTTCCGTCCAGGCAAGACCCGTGACAACACCAACCTGATCTTCGCGTTCGGCTTCGCCGTGGCGGAAGCGCGGAACGCCGAGATAGTCGTCGATGTTCGCCGCCGTGACATGAACCGCCTTCGTCTTGCCCTTGATGATCTCGGTGACCGCCTTGCGGGCGAGCTTCATCAGTTCGCGTTCGAAGTTACGGACACCGGCTTCGCGGGTGTACTGCTGGCTGATCGCCATCAGGGCATCGTCGCTGACCGAGAATTCGTTCGGCTGCAGCGCATGTTCCTTGATGGCCTTCGGCAGCAGATGTCGCTTGGCGATCTCGCGCTTTTCGTCTTCGGTGTAGCCGGCGATACGGATGACTTCCATGCGGTCCATCAGCGGAGCCGGAATGTTCAGCGTATTCGCCGTGGTGATGAACATCACGTCAGACAGGTCGTATTCGACTTCCAGGTAGTGGTCCATGAAGGTCGAGTTCTGAGCCGGGTCCAGCACCTCGAGCAGAGCGGAAGACGGATCGCCGCGATAGTCCTGGCCAAGCTTGTCGATCTCATCCAGAAGGAAGAGTGGGTTCGACTTCTTCGCCTTCTTCATCGACTGGATGACCTTGCCGGGCATCGAGCCGATATAGGTACGGCGGTGACCGCGGATTTCAGCTTCGTCACGAACGCCGCCGAGAGCCATGCGAATGTACTCGCGGCCGGTCGCCTTGGCGATCGACTGGGCAAGCGAGGTCTTGCCGACACCCGGAGGGCCGACGAGGCACAGGATCGGGCCCTTGATCTTGGTAGCGCGAGCCTGAACCGCCAGATACTCGACGATGCGCTCCTTGACCTTGTCGAGACCGAAGTGATCGGCTTCGAGGATCTTCTCGGCATTATTGAGATCGGACTTGATTTTCGACTTCTTGCCCCAGGGTATACCGAGCAGCCAGTCCAGATAATTGCGCACGACGGTGGCTTCAGCCGACATCGGGCTCATCTGGCGCAGCTTCTTCAGTTCAGCGTCAGCCTTCTCACGGGCTTCCTTGGAGAGCTTCGTCTTGGCGATGCGCTCTTCCAGTTCGCTCATCTCGTCGCGGCCTTCCTCGCCATCGCCGAGTTCCTTCTGGATCGCCTTCATCTGCTCATTCAGATAGTATTCGCGCTGGGTCTTCTCCATCTGACGCTTGACGCGAGAGCGGATGCGCTTTTCGACCTGCAGGACCGAGATCTCGCCTTCCATGAAGCCGAGGGCCTTTTCGAGGCGGCCCTTGACGCTGGTGGTTTCCAGCATCTCCTGCTTCTCGGTGATCTTGATCGACAGATGCGAGGCGACCGTATCGGCGAGCTTGGAATAGTCGTCGATCTGGCTGGCCGCACCGACAACCTCGGGCGAAATCTTCTTGTTGAGCTTCACGTAGCTCTCGAATTCCGACACGACGGAGCGGGAGAGCGCTTCCAGCTCGACCGGATCGTCATGCGGCTCTTCGAGCACATGGCCAAGGGCCTCGTAGAAATCTTCGCGGCCTGTGTAGCTGTCGATCTCGGCGCGGGCGCGGCCTTCGACCAAAACCTTGACGGTGCCGTCAGGCAGCTTCAAGAGTTGCAGCACATTCGCGACCGTACCAACGCGGTGGATCGCCGACGGGTCCGGATCGTCGTCGCTGGCGTTGATCTGGGTGACCAGCATGATCTGCTTGTCGGAACCCATGACCTCTTCGAGCGCGCGGATAGACTTTTCCCGCCCGACGAACAGCGGCACGATCATATGGGGGAAAACCACGATGTCGCGCAGAGGCAGAACAGGATAGGCGGTGCTGCTCGCTACAGACGTTTTCTTCGTCATTTTTATTCCTTTCCATCGTCCCGTTACCGGGCTCTTTGGCGCGGCCGCTTGGGAACCGGCCGGCACTCTCACTTGTTGTTACAAGTGGAGGTTCTGACTACGCTTTTCAAGCCACGTTAACGCCCGCGTTCCACGGTTGTGACAGCTTTATTACACTGGAACGCCACCACAATGAAGCGCCTGACTGGAGCGACGCTTACCATTTCCGATCCGCCTAAAATAACAACGCCAGCAACACGCTACGGAATCACAGCATCATTGCCAAGGGTCATCGTTTGCGCAACATCGGCAACGGCTGTTTTCAACCTTGCCCGCAACTATTATCAGGGCGCGGCACCTGTTTTCAAATAGAAAGGGGCCTGCACAAGGCAAGCCCCTTAAAATAACGGTTCTCAATTCGAGCTTCAGGCCGAAACGTTTGCCTTCTCGTCCTGGCGGTCGGCGTAGATATAGAGCGGACGAGCCGAGCCGCGTGCGACCTCTTCGGAGATGACGACTTCGCGCACACCTTCCAGAGCCGGCAATTCGAACATCGTGTCGAGCAGGATCTTTTCCATGATCGAACGCAGGCCGCGGGCGCCGGTCTTGCGGACAATCGCCTTGCGGGCGATTTCGCGCAGTGCATCCTCGTGGAAGCTCAGCTCTACGTCTTCCATCTCGAACAAGCGTTGATACTGCTTGATGAGCGCGTTTTTCGGCTCGGACAGGATCTGGATCAGCGCATCCTCATCGAGGTCTTCCAGCGTTGCCAGGACCGGCAGACGGCCGATGAATTCCGGGATGAGGCCGAACTTGACCAGATCTTCCGGCTCCAGTTCGCGCAGCACTTCGCCGACGCGGCGGTCGTCCTGCGCCTTGACACTCGCGCCGAAGCCGATCGAGGTCTTCTCGCCACGGGCCGAAATGATCTTGTCGAGACCAGCGAAGGCGCCGCCGCAGATGAACAGGATGTTCGTCGTGTCGACCTGCAGGAATTCCTGCTGCGGATGCTTGCGGCCGCCCTGCGGCGGTACGGAAGCAACCGTGCCTTCCATGATCTTCAGAAGCGCCTGCTGCACGCCCTCACCCGACACGTCGCGGGTTATGGACGGGTTGTCGGACTTCCGGGAGATCTTGTCGACTTCGTCGATGTAGACGATGCCGCGCTGGGCGCGCTCGACATTGTAATCCGCAGCCTGAAGAAGCTTCAGAATGATGTTTTCGACGTCTTCGCCGACATAGCCGGCTTCCGTCAGCGTGGTCGCGTCGGCCATCGTGAAGGGAACGTCGATGATGCGGGCGAGCGTCTGGGCGAGATAGGTCTTGCCGCAGCCGGTCGGGCCAACCAGCATGATGTTCGACTTCGCCAGTTCGACATCGCCGTTCTTGGAGGCGTGCGCGAGACGCTTGTAGTGATTGTGAACGGCGACCGACAGGATCTTCTTCGCCTGACGCTGGCCGATGACATATTCGTCGAGAACCTTGATGATGTCCTGGGGCGTGGGAACGCCGTCACGGGACTTGACCATCGAGGACTTGTTCTCCTCACGGATGATGTCCATGCACAATTCGACGCATTCATCGCAGATGAACACGGTCGGTCCGGCAATAAGCTTCCGGACTTCATGCTGGCTCTTTCCGCAGAAAGAACAATAGAGGGTGTTCTTACTGTCGCCGCCGTTGCTGCCGCTGACCTTGCTCATATCACTTTCCTTCCAGCACGCCGCATTTCGAACGCGAAATCGCGGTCCACTCAATCAGCTCCCTGGCAGCACTCCCTACCCGGAGTTCCTGCCGACAAGGGCTTCAGGGGGTACGAACCGGGCCCAATCAATCATGTCCGGGTACCGGCGGCAACGAATTCCCCTTCGAATGCCGAATGCTATGTCATAAAAATTCAACATAGCATTAATAGTTACTATTAGCGTCTCCGCCGCCAGATGAAACCCCTTGTTCAATCACAAATGGGATAGAACTGTGGCGGCGAAAACACCATCCCTATTAATTACTAGGCCTGCTCGCCTTCCATTTCGACGCGCGATGTCAGAACCTTGTCGATGACGCCCCAGGTCTGGGCCTCGTCCGCATCCATGAAATGGTCACGGTCGAGGGTCTTTTCAACTTCTTCGAGGGTACGGCCCGTGTGCTTCACGTAGACCTCGTTGAGGCGGCGCTTCATCTTGATGATGTCGCGGGCATGGCGTTCGATGTCCGAAGCCTGGCCCTGGAAACCGCCCGAGGGCTGATGAACCATGATGCGGGAATTCGGCGTGGCGAAACGCATGTCCTTGTGACCGGCAGCCAGGAGCAGCGAGCCCATGGAAGCGGCCTGGCCGATGCAAAGCGTCGAGACAGCCGGCTTGATGAACTGCATGGTGTCGTAGATCGCCATGCCGGCAGTGACGACGCCGCCCGGCGAATTGATATAGAGCGCGATTTCCTTCTTCGGGTTTTCCGCCTCGAGGAAGAGAAGCTGGGCGCAGACGAGCGTCGCCATATGATCCTCGACAGGGCCTGTCAGGAAGATGATGCGTTCCTTGAGCAGGCGGGAATAGATGTCGTAGGAGCGTTCACCGCGATTGGTCTGTTCCACAACCATCGGCACGAGTGCCATAGCGGTATCGACTGGGTTTCTCATGTGCGTCCTTTTAACGTCTTTCCGGCGAAAGCCGGGAATCAAAGAAAAATGCCTTGTCCCTACATAGAGTGTCCCCGCCCCCCTCTTCAAGACACGCATAAGGATAACGTTAAGAAGGGTGCGCGGCATATGACTTTGGCATTTCACTATTCCGTTTCTCCCAAACGCCTGTTAACGGCGAGGCCTTACCTTTGCCTCTCACAGTTTTTCTCTGTGACAAGATGAAGGAAGGCTTACCGGGCTCGACGGATCTCACGGGTATTTACCGGGCGGAAAGCTTATCGGCAGATATCGCCGAAATTGCCGGTCCCAGATTTGTGCCATTAATCAAACAGCGAGCTTCTTCGGCAAGGATGCGGCCAACACTCAAGGGGTTGATGCCGTGTTCAATGTCACTACAGGTCTGTCCATCTGGTGCTCCGAAGCCCTTACGCTCGCTCTGGTTCTGTGCGTGGCCTGGCGCCACAACCAGAAGAGCGGCGCCTACCTTTATTGGGCGCTCGGCTTCCTGTTCAGTGGCATCGGCTTTGCGCTCGTTGCGGCCCGCGGCGGAATCCCCGACCTGCTTTCCATCGAAATCGGCAATGCCATTGCCCTGCTCGGCCAGAGCGCCTGGGTCGCCGGCTTCCTGGCGCTCGACCGCAAGAAGATGGAATGGTGGGCGCTGCTGCCGCCGGCAATCTGGCTTGCGGGCGTTTTCCTTCCATGGATCAACGAGGATTATTCCAACCGCGTCATTCTCTACAATCTCTCCTCTGCGACTGGCGCCACTGCGCTTGCCATGGCGGTCGCCGCCGGCGACATCCATCGCGAGCGTACCCGCATCAAGCTGATGGCGATCTTCGTGCTGCAGGCCTTCCTCTGCTTCGGCGTGGCGCTGGCAATGGCGCTTATTCTGCCTTCGGATGGGGAAGCGACGAATTTCAGCGGAGCGGCCGCCATGGCCAGCGCCTTCCTGCTCACCATCGCCTTCGCGCTCACCTGCCGCCTCATCATGGAGCGATCGGAACGCCATCTGCGCCTCCTGACGCTCACGGATTCGCTGACGGGCGTGCTGAACCGCCGCGGCCTGCTCGGCTATTTCGGCAAGATCCAAGAGAAAGCGCATGACGATCAGCATCAGGTCGGCGTCATCCTCTTCGACCTCGACCATTTCAAGCGCGTCAACGACCGCTTCGGCCATCAGTCTGGCGATGCGGTCCTGACCGCCTTTGCCCGCCTCGCCCGCCAATATATCCCGAACAATATCTTCGGCCGCATGGGCGGCGAGGAATTCGCAGCCTTCGTCACCGTCCGAGACCAGACCGAAGCAGAAGCGCTGGCGGAATCGATCCGCGCCGAATTCTGCCGCCTGCCGGTCAACACAGGCGAGGCACTGGTTCCCGCCACCGTCAGCGTCGGCATCGCACTATCCTCGGCGATCGAGGCCAATATCGACCGGCTGGTGTCGGCCGCCGACCGGGCGCTCTATTCGGCGAAGGCTGCCGGCCGCAACTGCACGGTCGTCTTCGGCGAGGAGGAGGCTGCAGCACCAGCGCCTGGCGAACCGAACACCAATGCAGGCGAACTCGTGCCGACCGTCGACGATCAGGTGGAAGCACTGCGCCGCATGGGTGTGCTCTCTCGCGCCGGCTAGAGCATTTCCGCTTCTTCAAGCAACGGAAAAGCTCTAGCCTTTTGTTTTTACGCAATTCCGGACGCAAAACCGCTGCACAGTTTTGCTCGAACTGCTTCAAGCGACCATCTTTTCGAGGCTTGGCAAATCCGCTAAGCCTCTGCCCATGATGATACCGCCCTTCCTCAAGATCGATCCAGCAACCCGCCGCGTGTCGCTCGATGGCAGCGACCCGGCCTTCTACGGCGATCCGAACGCGGTCTATGCCGCGCTTCATGCCCATTGTCCCACCTTCTATTGGGAACAGCAGAAGCAGTGGTTCGTCACCGGCTATGATCATGTGAACGGACTGCTGCGCGACCGCCGCTTCGGCCGGCAGATCCTGCATATTGCCAGCCGCGAGGAGCTTGGCCTGCCCGAACCGGAGCCGCATATCGCCGCCTTCGATCTCGCCGAACGCTATTCGCTGCTGGAGTTGGAGCCGCCGGAACACACGCGGCTGCGTACCCTCGTCAACCGCGCCTTCGTGTCTCGCCATGTCGAGAAGATGAAGCCGGAGCTGGAAGAGCTCGCAAATAGACTGATCGACGGCTTTGCCGACAAGGGCGAAGTCGAGCTTCTTTCGGCCTTTGCCGATGTCATCCCGGTGACGATGATCGCCCGCATGATCGGCATTCCCGAGGAGATGGGGCCGCAGCTGCTGAAATGGTCGCATGCCTATGTGCGCATGTATATGTTCGGCCGCACCCGTGCGGACGAGGATGCCGCCGAGCAGGCTGCCAGGGAATTTTCCGATTACGTGAAAACAGTCATTACCGAGCGCCGGGCAGAGCCGCGTGACGACCTGCTGACGCACATGATCCATACCGAACACAAGGGCCAGTACCTGACGGAAGATGAGCTCGTTTCGACGACCATCGTGCTGCTCAATGCCGGCCATGAGGCGACGGTCCACCAGATCGGCAATTCGGTGCGCATCATTCTGGATAGCGGCTACGATCCCGCCGATCTCTTCCGCGACGAGACCGCCACCGAGCGGACGGTCGAGGAGACGCTGCGCATCTGCGCGCCCGTCCACATCTTCCAGCGCTGGGCGCTCGAGCCCGCCGAGATCGACGGCGTAGAGTTCAAGCGCGGCGACAAGGTCAGCATGCTCCTCGCCGCCGCCAATCTCGATCCGGCGAAGTTTTCCGATCCCCTCACCTTCAAGCCCGACCGCAACGAGGCGCCCAATCTCTCCTTCGGCGCCGGCATCCATTTCTGCATCGGCGCACCGCTGGCGCGGCTGGAGCTCAATGTCGTGCTTCCGATCCTTTTCAGACGCCTGCCGGGGCTCAAGCTTGCGAAGACGCCCGTCGTCAAGGACGTCTACCACTTCCACGGCCTCGATCGCCTGGATCTCGTCTGCTAAGCCATCTTTCCGAAATCCGGAACCGAAAACGGCCGGCATGCTCATCGCACGCCGGCCGTCCTTTTCAGCAAAAGAATGTCGTATCAGCCGTAACGGCCGGTGATGTAGTCTTCCGTGCGCTTGACCTTCGGCGACTGGAAGATCTGCGCGGTCGGGCCGTATTCGATCAGCTCACCGAGATACATGAAGGCGGTGTTGTCGGAGATGCGGCTTGCCTGCTGCATGTTGTGGGTGACGATGACGATCGTGAACTCGCCCTTCAACTGCGAGATCAGTTCTTCGACCTTGGCGGTCGAGATCGGGTCAAGGGCCGAGGTCGGCTCATCGAGAAGCAGGACTTCCGGGCGCAGCGCCACGCCGCGGGCGATGCAGAGACGCTGCTGCTGGCCGCCGGAAAGGCCAAGGCCGCTGCCCTTCAGCTTGTCCTTGACCTCATCCCAGAGGGCAGCCTGCCGGAGCGCCTGCTCGACGCGGACATCCATGTCGGCCTTGTTGAGGCGCTCATGGTGGCGAATGCCGTAGGCAATGTTGTCATAGATCGACATCGGGAACGGCACCGGCTTTTGGAACACCATGCCGACTCGGGCGCGCAGCTCGTTCATCGAGAAGCTCGGGTCGAGAATGTTCTTCCCGTCAAGCTTGATCGAGCCGCTGGCGCGCATCTTCGGATACAGCATGTAGATGCGGTTCAGGATGCGCAGCAGCGTGGACTTGCCGCAGCCGGAGGGACCGATCAGGGCGGAGACCTGACGTTCCGGGAAGCTCAGGCTCACATCCTTGATCGCATGAGAATCGCCATAATAGAAATTGACTTTCTCGAGGGAGATCTTGTCTTTGGCCATCGGCTTTCGCGACGTGCTGGTGGTGTCGAAAGTGTCTGGGGACTGAAGCATCATTTCCCACCTTTTCGGTTCAGGACGGAGCGCGATACGACGCTCAGGATTAGAACGAAGGCCGTCATCACGAAGGCACCGGCCCATGCAAGATTCTGCCATTGCTCATAGGGGCTCATGGCGAACTGGAAGATGACGACCGGAATGTTCGCCATCGGCTGGGACATGTTCAAGCTCCAATACTGGTTGTTCAGAGCGGTGAAGAGGAGCGGCGCGGTTTCGCCCGAAATGCGGGCGATGGCGAGCAGGATACCGGTGAGGATGCCCGTGGAGGCGGCGCGATAGAGGACATTGACCGTGACCTTCCAGCGCGGGATGCCGAGCGAAAGGGCTGCCTCACGCATGACATCGGGAACCAGCCGCAGCATCTCGTCGGTCGTGCGAACCACGACCGGCAGGAAGATGAAGGCGAGCGCGATGCCGCCTGCGAAACCCGAGAAGCGTGACGTCGGGCGGACGACCACTTCATAGACGAACAGACCGATGATGATTGACGGCGCCGAGAGCAGGATGTCGTTGACGAATCGGATGGCCTCGCCGAGTTTCTTGCCGCGCGCGAATTCCGACAGGTAGGTGCCGGCCAGCACGCCGATCGGCGTGCCGATGATAACGGCCAGAACGACCATCAGCAGGCTGCCCATGAAGGCATTGGCGAGACCGCCTCCGTCTTCGCCGGGCGGCGGCGTCATTTCCGTAAGAAGGCTGGGGCTGAGCGCGGACAAGCCGTGGATCAGCGTCGTCCAGAGGATCCACACCAGGAAGAACAGGCCGAGCATGGTCGCGAGGCCGCAAAGCGTCAGCGCGATCGTGCTGCCGATCTGGCGACGGCGGTAGAGGGAACCCGAATAGGTAGCCACGATTACTCTCCCCTCTGCTTTGCCATGCGCGCGAGCATGAGCTTGGCGGCGGCCAGAACGATGAAGGTGACGACGAAGAGGATGAGGCCGAGGGCTGCGAGCGACGACCTGTAGAGGTCGTCCGAAGCCTCGGCAAACTCGTTGGCGAGGGTCGCCGCGATCGAAGTGCCGGGCTCCATCAGCGACACCGCGATATTGTGGGTGTTGCCGAGGACGAATGTCACCGCCATGGTCTCACCGAGCGCACGGCCGAGACCCAGGAAGATGCCGCCGACGACAGCAGTGCGCGTGTGCGGGATGACGATGTCACGCACCACTTCCCACTTGGTCGAACCCAGCGCATAGGCCGATTCCTTGAGCTGCGCAGGGACGACCAAGAAGACGTCGCGCATGACCGAGGAGATGAAAGGGATGATCATGATCGCCAGCACGATGCCTGACGTCAGCATGCCGATGCCGAGCGGAGCGCCCGAGAACAGCGCGCCGATCACCGGGATCGGGCCGAGCCAGTCGATCAGAACCGGCTGGATGTAATCCGACATGAAGGGAGCAAACGTAAAGAGACCCCACATGCCGTAAATGATCGAGGGGATGCCGGCGAGAAGCTCGACTGCGCCGCCGATCGGCCCGCGAATGGAGCGCGGCGCAACTTCGGTGATGAAAACCGCAATACCGAGGCTGACGGGAACGCCGATGATCATGGCGAGCGCCGAGGTGACCAGCGTACCGTAGATCGGCACAAGGCCTGCGAATTTCTCGGCAACCGGATCCCATTCCGTGCCGGTCAGGAAGCCGAAGCCGAAGGTCCGGAACGCGAGAAGCCCGCTCAGGGCCATGGAGATCGCCGCGGCCAGCAGGGCGGCGAGAACGAACAGGCCACAGCCCAAAACTATCCAGTAAAAAATACGATCGCCTGCGGCGCCGTCGCGGCGCTTCACGCCCGCGGTGTCGGCGGGCAGCGATGCCAATGCTTCGCTCATATCCGTACGCTCTGCTGCTTTGAGGGGGTATCAAAGGTATCAGGGGCGGAAAGCTTGGCTTTCCGCCCCGACTGCAGTTTCGTCAGGATCAGCCCTTGAAGGAGGCCGTCCAGTAACCTTCGATCTGCTTCACGAGCGTGTCCGGAAGCGGAACGTAGTCGAGCGAGGAAGCTTCCTTCTGGCCCTTTTCGAGAGCCCACTTGAAGAAGGCAAAAGCAGCCTTGGAGCGAGCAGCGTCCTTTGGCTCCTTGTACATGATTGCCCAGGTGGTCGCCGTGATCGGCCAGGCCTTTTCGCCCGGAGCGTTGGTCATGATCAGGTAGAAGTCCTGAGCCTTGCCCCATTCTGCGCTTGCAGCGGCAGCCGAGAAGCTTTCAGCATTCGGCTTCGGATACTGGCCGGAAGCGTTCTGGATGAGAACGTAGGGCAGCTTGTTCTGCAGGGCGTAGGCGTATTCGACGTAGCCGATCGAGTCCTTGACGCGGGTGACGTAAGCAGCAACGCCTTCGTTGCCTTTGCCGCCGATGCCGACCGGCCAATTGACGGCAGTGCCTTCACCGACCTTCGACTTCCAGTCCGGGTTTACCTTGGAGAAGAAGTTCGTCCAGTTGAAAGAGGTGCCCGAACCGTCCGAACGGTGAACGACGGCGATCTGGCTGTCGGGCAGCTTCAGGCCCGGGTTCAGATCGGCGATGGCCTTGTCGTTCCACTTGGTGACGTTGCCGAGGTAGATGTCGGCGAGAACCTTGCCCGAGAGCTTCAGTTCGCCTGATTTGATGCCCTTGACGTTGATGACGGGAACGATGCCGCCGACAACGAGCGGAAACTGGCCAAAGCCGCCAGCCGTCAGATCTTCCGGCTTGAGCGGGGCGTCAGAAGCGCCGAAGTCAACCGTTGCAGCCTTGATCTGGGCGATACCACCGCCCGAACCGATCGACTGGTAATTCAGCTTGTCGCCGGTTTCCTTGTTGTAGTCTGCCGACCACTTCGAAAGAACCGGGTAGACGAAGGTGGAGCCAGCGCCGGTAATGTCGGCAGCGGAAGCCGAGACTGCCAGAGCGGCAACCAGGCCGGCGCCGAGGCAGGCCGAAAGGAGTTTCTTGGTGAGCATTTGCGACTCTTCCCTGATGGAACTAGAGGACGACGAGGCTCGGCGCCATGGAGGGGGTGTCCACTGTCAGGGGCGCTGAATTTCCTCGTCACGGGAAGGCGGCTAGGCGTCTATTATTACAGTTTGATGACAGTTTGTGACGGGTGACATGAAATGCAAAGCTGTGCATAAGCCACTGAAGCCACTGACTTTCCTAATAAATCGCGCATCAACAAAGCCCTAGCGAAGGAGGTGCGGCCCTATTGCCGCAGGGCTGCGGTCGATTGCCGCAGCCCAGTTCGAAAATGTCGCAATCAGACCTTGGAAATCCCGTAGCGCGCGGCAGGCCTGTCGAGAGAAAGGTTCGGGCCAAGCCCATGACGAGCGGCCGTATAGGCGTCAAAATCGGTGATATCAGGCAGCGAAGGGATGGTGATCACCTCGCCCTGATCGAAACCCGCGAGAGCGGCATCCACCATGTCGGCCACGTCCATCACCATGGATGGTGGGAAGCTGTCGAAGGAACCGCCGACACGCTCGAAGATCTCGGTGCGGGTCAGGCCCGGCAACACAGCCTGGATCTTGACGCCCTTCGGACCGGCTTCGGCATTCAGCGCATGGGTGAGGTTCAACACGAAAGCCTTGGTGGCGCTGTAAGTGCCGTTGAAACGCTCGGGGATGAAGGCGACGACGGAGGCGATGTTGATGACTGCGCCCTTGCCGCGTTCGGCGAAAGTCTGGGCGGCGGCAACGGCAAGCCGGTTTGCTGCGACGACGTTCAGTTCGATCATGGTTTCGAGATAGTCGATGTCATCTTCGAGCAGCGTGCCCTTCGGGCCGATGCCGGCATTGTTGACGAGGAGCGTGATGGCCTTGTCGTCGCGCAGGCGCTGCTCGACCTTGCGCACGTCCTCGCGCTTGGTGAGGTCAGCGGGCAGCACGTCCACCTTGATGCCCTGCTCTGCCGAGAGCTTTTCCGAGAGCGCATTCAGGCGACTGGCGTCACGGGCGACGAGCAGAAGATCGTAGCCGCGCTTGGCAAGCCGGTCGGCATAGGTTGCGCCGATGCCCGAAGAGGCGCCGGTGACGAGAGCAGTTCCGAGAGTGGAGGCAGACATGGTTCCATCCTTTCGTGATTGGAAATTAGAGGTATATGCCACCATATGAGGAGCGAACCCGAATTTACGCAAGGGGCGCGACGAAAAATAAACGTAGCGGCGTTTGGCGCGTCATCAATATGCTAGAGACATCCGCCGCAGGAGAATGATGATGAATGAACGGGCGAAGCTCTTCGAGGGCTGGCAGATCTGCAGCAACAGCGCGCTGAAGAGAGCGACTCGCCAGCTCGGCCAGCTCTATGATGACGTCATCGATGCGAGCGGCCTCAGAGGCACGCAATATACGCTGATGACGCAGATCCATATGAATTCCGGCTCATCGCTGAAGGTTCTGGCCGAAAACATGGTGATGGATCTTTCAGCGCTCGGCCACACGCTCAAGCCGCTGATCCGGGACGGGCTGGTGGAACTCGTGCCCGACGAGAAGGACCGCCGCGTCAAGCGCACCAGGCTGACGGAAGCCGGCATCGACAAATGGCAGGAAGCGACCCGACTCTGGCGGGAAGCGCATCAACGCTTCGAGCATCTCTTGGGCCAAGAACAGGCAAAGGCCCTGCGCGACACGCTGAACCTGATTGCCTCGAAGGATTTCGCCAGCCGCTTCCGGGCTGGCGAAAACAAAGGCTGATCCGCGACGTCAGAGGCGGATCACATAATCCTTGCGAGTCGTTTCAATCACTTCCCAGGTTCCGTTGAAGCCCGGTCTGAGGATGAGGCGGTCGCCGGCTTTGAGGTGAATGGCCTCGCCGCCGTCTTCGGTCACGATGGAATGGCCGGAGAGGATGCTGAAATATTCCCATTCCTCATAGACGATACGCCACTTGCCTGGCGTCGCCTCCCAGATGCCGGCATAAAGGCCGCCCTCGGCCTCCTCCAGGTTCCAGGTGCGGAATTGCGGATCGCCGGAGATAATGCGTTCGGCGGCGGGAGCGCCGACTTCCGGTTCGATGCTGTCGATATCGAAGGGGATAACGTTTGCCATGGTCACCGCGCCGAGGTCAGAAGTTTCAGGCCGAAGCCCATGAAGATGACGCCGGCCGCGGCATCGAGTGTCTTGCGGCCGCGCGCATAGGCGCCGGCAACGGCCGGATTGCGCAGCACCGTCAACACGAAGGAGTACCAGAGCGAGGAGACCAGAACCATCGTGGCGACAGCCGAAGCACCCTGTATCCAGCTGTGCTCGACCGGAAGTGTCGCTGCAAAGAGGGAGGCGACGAAAAAGGCCGATTTCGGATTGGCGAGATTGGTCGCGAGCCCCGAATAGAAGGCCTGCTTCGGACCAATCCCTGCCGGCGCGGCATTCGGCTCACTGCCGCTTACCTTGCGCCAGCTGTTCCAGACGAGCTTCGCGCCGAGGAAGCAAAGATAAAGCCCGCCTGCGACCTTCAGGAACAGATAGGCGAAGGGCACAGCGGCAAAGAGCGCGCTGATGCCGAGCCAGCCGGCCAGCCCCCAGCAGAAAGTACCGAGGATGACACCGGCGATGACGGCAACCGCCGCGCTTCGCGACCCCTCCAGCGCCGTTCTGACGACAATGAAAAAGTTCGGACCCGGCGTAATGGCGGCCACCGCCCAGATGGCTGCAACGGAAAGCAGGAACATGAAAGCCTTTCTATTCTTTGCAGCAAACCTCTGCACGAACCGCAATAAAATCGTCCGCCTTTTCACACGGCAGCGCCGACGTCTAAGCAGACATCCGACACTGGGGCAATCACCCCCTGAGAGTAGGATAATCCCACCCTCCAGCCAGACGGCCGCGAGCTTCTTTTAGGAGAGCAACATAGTCCGCCCTGAATGGCGATACCAATTGCTTTTCAAGGTCTGCCAACAGCCTGTGCAGCACCGCCCCCTCAGCGGTGCTTTCGAAGCACTCCGCGTTGGGAGTCGCAGCACTGCTCTGTTCGCACCAGCGTGACAAAAGTTCGAAAAGAACCAGCGCTTCATTGGGAGAGAGGTGGATTTCCGCTCCATGGGGCGGATCATGTTGTTCGTTTTCCATGATCCGAAGGTGGCACGCACCGCGCATCTGCGCAATGAACTGGCCGGTCTCTGGCAGCCGCATATTGTTTGACGCTGCACATGACCGTATATGAATCGCAGGCAAACAACAGCAAAGGAGGTTGCCTATGTCACAGCGGGACGCCTGAACCAGGAATACCAGAACTACTGCCTCTCCAGAGGCATTGCATTCTCACGCATTGAATCCGTACGGCCGCACGACGATACCACGCTCTTCTGCAGCGCTGGAATGCAGCAGTACAAGCCCCTCTTCTCCAGTCCATCCCACATGGGAACCGTCGCAAACAGCCAGGCTTGCCTGCGCATGGGCGACTTGGAAGAGATCGGAGACGGGACGCACTTCCTCTACTTCACCATGCTTGGGCTGTTCTCGTTTCGCGAGATGACGGTCGGCGAGGCTATCGACTTTTGGCTGGGCTTTCTCGGATCGCTCGGCCTGACGCCGGATCACGCCACCATTCATCCCGACAAGGTCGACGAGTGGTCCCCGCTCTATAGCGGACGGGTACCGATCATCTCTGACCCGGAATGCACCTGGAGCGACGGCAATGTGACGGGATACTGTACCGAATTCTACAGGGACGGAATCGAGATCGGGAACATCGTCAACCCGCTCGGGACTTGTATCGACGTGGGGTTTGGCCTCGAACGCCTCGACATGTTGATCAATGGAACGCCACCGGAGTCCGCGCTTGAAACGCTGGTTTCGACGGCGATGATGATCATCCGCTCTGGCTATGTTCCGGGCAACAAGGAACAGGGTTACGTCCTGCGCAAATTGCTGAGACGCATCCAGATTATGGGCGGCAAGGTGGATCATCATTTCTTTGCCGAGGAAGCCGATCGACAGAAGCGGATTGCCGAAAAGTTCGAACGCCTCCGCCACAAGCATCCGGACAAATCGAAAGAATGGTGGTTCGACACCCATGGCATCGACATTGACCTTTGTGGCAATGCGTCGTCATGAGGTTACAGGGGCTCGAAAGAGCCCCTGTCTTTCCCGAACTGCATCAGATCTTCGACAGCGACTGTTCGAGATCGGCGATGATGTCCTTCACATCCTCGATGCCAACGGAGAGGCGCACCACGTCAGGTCCAGCGCCTGCTGCGACCCTCTGCTCGTCGGTCAGCTGCCGGTGCGTGGTAGAAGCCGGATGGATCACCAGCGAGCGCGTATCGCCGATATTGGCGAGATGCGAAAAGAGTTCCAGTCCTTCGACCAGCGCCTTGCCCGCCTCATAGCCGCCTTTGACACCGAAGGTGAAGACGGAGCCCGCCCCCTTCGGAGAATACCGCTGCTGCAAGGCGTAGTTGGGGTCATCCTCCAGGCCGGCATAGTTCACCCAGGCGATCTTGGAATGAGCCTTCAACCATTTGGCAACGGCGAGCGCATTGTCACTATGGCGCTGCATGCGCAGCGGCAGCGTCTCGATGCCGGTCAGGATCAGGAAGGAATTGAAGGGCGAGATTGCCGGGCCGAGGTCGCGCAGGCCGAGCACGCGGCAGGCGATGGCGAAGGCGAAATTACCGAAGGTCTGGTGCAGGACGACGCCATTATATTCCGGCCGCGGGCTGGACAGCATCGGATAGTTGCCGGTCTTCGACCAGTCGAATGTGCCGCCATCGACGATGATGCCGCCCATGGAATTGCCATGACCGCCGAGGAACTTGGTCAGCGAGTGGACGACGATATCGGCGCCGTGCTCAATCGGCCGGATGAGATAGGGTGTTGCCATGGTGTTGTCGACGATCAGCGGCAGATCGTGGCGATGGGCGATTTCGGCGATCGCGGCAATATCGACAAAGGTACCGCCGGGATTGGCAAGACTCTCGATGAAGATCGCCCGCGTCTTGTCATCGATCTTGCTCTCGAAATCATCCGGGTCGTCGGAATCGGCCCAGCGCACCTGCCAGCCGAAATTCTCGAAAGCATGGCCGAACTGGTTGATCGAACCACCGTAGAGGCGGCGGGCGGCGACGAAATTCTCGCCGGGGCGCATCAGCGTGTGGAAGACGATCATCTGCGCCGCATGGCCGGAGGCGACGGCGAGTGCTGCCGTGCCGCCCTCAAGCGCCGCGACACGCTCCTCCAGAACCGCCTGGGTAGGGTTCATGATGCGCGAGTAGATATTGCCGAACTGCTGCAGGCCAAACAGGGCTGCGGCATGATCGGAATCGTTGAAGACGAAGGCCGTCGTCTGGTAGATCGGTGTTATCCGCGCGCCGGTCGCCGGATCGGGCTGAGCGCCCGCATGGATCGCCAGCGTGTTGAATCCCGGATCGTTTTTGGCCATTTCGTCCTCCCGTACTGTTGTTGACGGGCGCGATCATAGCCGCTCGACTGCGAAAGTTAACCGCGATCTTTTTCAACCGCAGCACGTTCCGGGGAAAATCCGTCCTGCCTGATGGCGTCAGCCGAAAAGACGCGGATATTCGATCGCCGGGCATCGGTTCATGACGACCTTGATGCCGCCGGCCTCTGCCTTGGCGGCGGCCGCATCGTCGCTGACGCCGAGTTGCGCCCACACAACCTGCGGGCGGGGATCGAGTGCCAGGGCCTCATCCACCACTCCATCAAGATATTCGGATGCGCGGAACACATCGACCATGTCGACCGGTTCGGGAATGTCGGCAAGGCGGGCATAAACGGTCTGCCCATGGATCTGCTTGCCCGCCTGCCCCGGATTGACGGGAATGACCTTATAGCCACGCGACAGGAGGTAGCCCATGACACCATTGCTCGGTCGGGCCGGATTGGGCGAAGCCCCTGTCAGAGCGATGGTTCTCACGGATTTCAGAATGCCGGAGAGATAGTCGTCGGCATAGGAATCATAGTTCATCAGGGTTCTCCAGTCTGGTGTCACCAGGGGCGGATTTCACAGTCGCGATTCATTGAAACCGTCGGCCAGTTTTGGACGTATATATAGGTGCCGGAATATCAGGGAGAAATTGTGCCATGAAAAAAATCGCCCTTGCCCTCGCGCTCGTGCTGACCGCCTCGCCGGCGCTTGCGATCTCGCGCTACAATCCGCTTGCCATGACCTGCCAGAGCGTGCGGGCGGCGATCCACAGTGAAGGCGCCGTCATCTTTCGCTACACCTCGCCGCGCGGTCTTCCCCTCTACGACCGCTATGTCCGCAACAGCAACTACTGCGATGCGACCGATTATGCGGAATGGACGAGCATTCCCTCCAAGGACAACCCCAAGTGCAAGGTGCTGAACTGCCAGAACATAGACAACCAGGACGGGATGCTCTTCATCCCACACTATAGTCTCTAACCCGCGTTCATTCGGAATTTTGAATATTATCGATCCTTTCGCATGCGCGAAAGGATCGATGTTCAATTCAAGGATACAAAAATTCCAGGCTTATTTTCTTAAGTTGCAAATTTATAATCATTTCAAAGTTATAGAATAATATCTACATTTCAGCATCATAGGATTGTCGACAATCTCCTGCTTCGGAAGAGCTTCACCTTTCATGCATAATTTGATCACTATATGTTCACGCGTCCATTAGGAACATCTCATAGTTGAGTAAGGTGAGCATAATTGAACGTATTTCGAGCGCACGCAAAAATTGCTACAACGGTGGGCAATTGTTCAGCTGGTCAATCCATGCTATTGAAAATTCGGACATGCGGAACACACCTTCAGATCAAATAGAACAAACGCAGGTTGTTATTTCACAGCAGGTTTAAACGGGAAAGCTGTGACGTTTTCCCATATTTTGTTGCACTGCTCCCGGATCAGCCATCTTGCCCCTCGACGTCGTTCTCCTCGTCCTTTTCGGTGCTCTTCTGCATGCGACATGGAATGCCATCATCAAAGCCGGCACGGATAAGTCGCTCGATGCGGCGCTGATCTCTGCCGGCGGCGCGGTCGCCTCACTGCCCTTCCTTCCCCTGCTTCCCCTGCCGCAGCCGCAGGCCTGGCCCTTCATCGGGGCCTCCGCCATCCTGCAATTTGCCTATTTCCAGCTGGTCGCCGCCGCCTATAGGGCCGGCGATATCGGTCTGGTCTATCCGTTGATGCGTGGCGCCGCCCCCCTGCTCATCGTCGCCACCAGCGGCTTCATCCTGGGAGAGAACCTGACGGGCGGGGCGCTTGCCGGCACTATGACGATCTGCGCTGGTATCCTTACGCTCGCCTTCGAAGCCCGCCACGGAAGCCGCCGCGCGATCATGCTGGCGCTCATCAACGCCTGCGTCATCGCCACCTATACCTATGTGGACGGCATCGGCGCCCGGCTTTCCGGCAATGCGGTTTCCTACACTTTGTGGATGTCGCTTCTGCCGCCGGTTCTGCTCTTCGCCTGGGCGCTGTCGCAGCGCGGTCTGGTGGCTGTCGCCACTCACGTCAAGCGCAACTGGGCGCGCGGGCTGATCGGCGGCGCCGGTTCGATCGCCTCCTACGGGCTGGCGCTCTGGGCGATGACGAAGGCGCCGGTTGCGACGGTGGCAGCACTACGGGAAACCGCCATCCTGTTTGCGCTTGTCATCTCGGTTGTGGTGCTGAAGGAAAAGGCCAGCGTCTGGCGTTACCTCGCCGGCATCATCATCGCGCTCGGCGGCCTGATCCTGAAGCTCGCCTGATCACTCGCCCTTCCATTCGGGCGTGCGTTTGCCGAGGAAGGCGCCGATGCCCTCGTGCGCATCGCCGGTCAGCATGCTGTCGACCATCACGTTTGCGGCATAGTCGTAGGCTTCCACAATGGGCATCTCCAATTGCCGGTAGAAGGCTTCCTTGCCGATCTTCAATGCCTGAGGCGACTTCGAGGCGATGACGGAAGCGTATTTGCTGACGACCTGCGTGAGGTATTGTTTCGGTACGATACGGTTGATCAGGCCGAAATCCTTGGCAGTCGAGGCGTCGATCGTCTCGCCCGTCAGCAGCATTTCCATTGCCTGCTTGCGGTGGGCGGCGCGGGAGACGGCGACAGCCGGTGTCGAGCAGAAAAGGCCGATATTGACGCCCGGCGTACAGAAGGTGGACGTATCCGTACAGATAGCAAGATCGCAGCTTGCGACGAGCTGGCAGCCCGCTGCGGTCGCGAGCCCGTCGATCTCGGCGATGACTGGTTTCGGAAGGCGCGTGATCTCCAGCATCAGGTCGGCGGCCAGCGCAAAGGTCTCCTCGAAGAAGGCGACGCCATCGTCCTCGTCGGCGCGATGAGCGGTCAGTTCCTTGAGGTCGTGACCGGCGGAAAAGACATTGCCGTTCGAAGCGATGACGACGATGCGCACGTCCTCGTCGTCGGCCGCCCCCTGCAGCTCGCCCATCAGCGTTTCCATTGTCGATATCGACAGGGCATTGGCCGGCGGGTTGTTGAGCGTCAGGCGCAATATCCCGCCGGACAGCTGGCGGAGCACAAGGGCGCCATCGCCCGAATTGTTGTTGTCCTTGCGGAAGGATACGATCTCGGCCATGGGATATTCCTGTGTGCTGTCTATGTCCTGCCCTTTTGCCACAAGGGTGGGGCAATTTCGAGCCGAATACGGCGCCGCCACGGGCCAAAGTGCAAAACTTCGGCCTTTCCAGACCTGTTAATGTGAGGTATTTATATACCACACAGATAAACCGTTGTTTTCATTTCCTTATTTTTCCAGCGCTCGGAACGGCTTATATTGACCGGCTATTCGATTGCCGCTATAAGCCGCGCCGGAAATGCAGCCTTTCGGGGCCGTTTTCTTTTTGGCCTGTCTTTCAGCCAGCCAAACCAAGCAACAAGAAACGCCCCTCGCCTTCGGGCACGGGGATCCAAGAGAGAGTAACAATTATGGTAACCTTCTCCCAGAAGCCTGCAGAGGTGGAGAAGAAGTGGGTTGTCATCGACGCCGAAGGGCTCGTCGTTGGCCGTCTCGCTTCCGTCATCGCCATGCGCCTGCGCGGCAAGCACAAGGCAACCTTTACGCCTCACGTTGACGACGGCGACAATGTCATCGTCATCAATGCTGACAAGGTCGTTTTCACCGGCAAGAAGTATTCCGACAAGGTTTACTACTGGCACACCGGTTATGCCGGCGGCATCAAGGAGCGTACCGCTCGCCAGATCATCGAAGGCCGCTTCCCGGAGCGCGTCCTCGAGAAGGCTGTTGAGCGCATGGTTCCGCGCGGGCCGCTCGGCCGTCGCCAGATGAAGAACCTGCGCGTCTATTCCGGCCCGAACCATCCCCATGAAGCCCAGCAGCCGTCCGTCCTCGACGTCGCCTCGCTGAACAAGAAGAACGTAAGGAGCGCCTGATAGTGGCTGACCTCTCTTCCCTGAAGGATCTCGGCACGTCGTCGGAAGTAGCCGCTGCTGCTCCCGCTCACGTCCGCAAGGTCGACTCGCTTGGCCGTTCCTACGCGACCGGCAAGCGCAAGAACGCTGTTGCCCGCGTGTGGGTCAAGCCGGGCTCCGGCAAGATCATCGTCAACGGCAAGGAATTCGCGGAATATTTCGCACGTCCGGTTCTGCAGATGATCCTGCGCCAGCCGATCGTAGCTGTTGCCCGCGACGGCCAGTTCGACATCATCGCTACGGTTGCCGGCGGCGGTCTTTCCGGCCAGGCCGGTGCCGTTCGCCACGGTCTGTCGAAGGCCCTCACCTACTTCGAACCGGGCCTGCGCCCGGTCCTGAAGAAGGGTGGCTTCCTGACCCGCGACAGCCGCGTCGTCGAACGTAAGAAGTACGGTAAGGCCAAGGCCCGCCGTTCGTTCCAGTTCTCGAAGCGCTAATCGCTTTCTGGATATGCTTTCATGGAAAGGCCGGGCTCGCGCCCGGCCTTTTCGTTTATTCGGGCTTGTTGAAGAAGGCTTCCAGCCGATATCCATCAGGATCGATGATGAAGGCGGCATAATAGAACTGGCTGTAATCCGGACGGATGCCGGGCGGACCATTATCCTCGCCGCCATTGGCCAAAGCGGCAGCATAGAAGGCATCGACGGCTTCTTCGCTCGTGGCGACGAAGCAGAAATGCAGCCCCGACCCGCGATCGGCGGGCACCGGCCGCTCAACTTCGCTGACCCAAAAAGCAGGGCGTTCGGCGCCATACCCCATCGTCCCGTCGAAATTCGACAGCCGCTCGTAACCCAGCGGCGCCAGCGCCGCATCGTAAAACTGGCGTGATCTGTCCAGGCTTTTGACGCCGATTGATACGTGATCGAACATTGGATGTAGCTCCTTGCTGTTTGGTGCCGCAGCTTCTTGGAAGCGATTTGTGAAGTCAACGCGCAGCATTCATCTATTGCCGGCGCAGAACCCGGCTGCTAAATCGACGCCAGGTTTCAAACCGGACAAGACAGGACCTGACATGGGAGCCACCCCGTCCGCAGACAGATAGGCCGCAGCAACCTTTTGATGTTGTTGCGGCATCTGTCCGATCAATCCAGACTGCGATGAGAAGGCAGATCGCCACCGGATGAACTCATTCGAGCGGATGAATACCTATGCCTTCCCAAAACAGGAACTGGACTTGCTCCCTGCCGGCAGCGATGCTGCTTCTGGCACCCTTCGATATCCTGGCCTCGCTTGCCATGGACATCTACCTCCCCGTCGTTCCGACGATGCCTGAAGCCCTCGGCACATCGGCGACAGTCGTTCAACTGACGCTGAGCCTCTATATGCTGATACTCGGCGCCGGACAGATGCTCTTCGGCCCTCTGTCGGACCGGATCGGCCGGCGCCCGGTGCTGCTTGGCGGCGCGCTGCTGTTTGCGGCCTCTTCGCTGCTGCTCGCAGCCACTTCATCGGCCACATTGTTCGTCGTGCTGCGTCTGCTCCAGGCGGCCGGCGCGTCGGCGGCACTTGTGGCGACGTTTGCAACGGTGCGCGATGTTTATGCCGTGAGGCCGGAAGGCGCAGTCATCTACAGCCTGCTTGGCGCGATCCTCTCCTTCGTGCCGGCGCTCGGACCGATCGCCGGCACACTGATGGCCGATCATGCCGGATGGCGTGCCATCTTCCTGCTGCTCGGCGGACTGATGATTGCGGCGATCCTCAATGCGCTGCGGGGCTGGCACGAAACGAGACCTGCGGCATCAGCCAATACAACGATCAGCATGCGCGCAATCCTAGCGAATGCGCATTTCTGGACCTACACGATGGGCTTCAGCGCGGCGATGGGAGCCTTCTTCGTATTCTTTTCCACCGCACCTCGTGTTCTGATCGATCATGCAGGCTTTTCGGGCTTCGCATTCAGCCTTTCCTTCGCGACGGCGGCAGCGGTGATGATCATATCCGCACGCTTCGCCGGCCGTTTCGTCGTGCGATGGGGAATGGCCGGCAGCCTTGCCCGCGGTATGGGCCTGCTTCTTGTGGGCGCATTGCTCCTCGGCGTGGGCGAGGTGTTGTTTGCCCCCTCATTCGCCAGCTTCGTCCTGCCGATGTGGGTGATTGCCGTCGGTATCGTGCTGACGACCGCCGTCACAGCGAACGGTGCGCTGGCGGCCTTTGGCCAAACAGCCGGAACGGCGGTTGCGCTCTATTTCTGCGTCGAAAGCCTTGTTGTCGGCTGCATCGGCACGCTCTTCGTGCTGCTGCTGGACGGCAATACGGCATGGCCGCTCGCCGGCTATTGCACGGTGATGGGTATCATCACCCTGCTTGCGCTGCGCCATATCCGCGCTCGCGGCTAAGATCAAAGGGGCGGCGGACAAGATCCGCCCCCTAGCTTGAAATGGGTTTCCTTGAAATCTGGCGGAAGCTCGCCTACCCCTTCCTTTAGAGACAAGGAACCCGATCATGTCCTCCACCCAGCCCTCACCCTTCGCCACCACGCCCGAGCCGCCCTATTACGTCGTGACCTTCTCCTCTGTTCGTACCGACGGCGACGATGGTTACGGCGCGATGGCAGACCGAATGGCGGAACTGGCGCTGCAGCAGCCGGGCTGTCTTGGGGCCGAAAGCGCGCGGGATGCCGATGGCTTCGGCATCACCAATTCCTACTGGGCCGACGAAGACAGCCTGAAGGCATGGAAACAGGTGGCAAACCATCTCGCCGCCCAGCACCTCGGCCGTAAGCGCTGGTACAAGCAATATAAGGTTCGCATTGCGCGGGTAGAACGCGCCTATGACTTTACCGCCGAGGAAGGAGCCTCCCATGGCGAATAGAACCATCGACCATGCCTTCACGGCACAGAGCCTGACATCGGCTGCCTCCGACCCGACCTTTGCCGGCGCGCTTTCCTTCATGCGCCGCCGCTTCACCAAGGATCTGACCGGAGCCGATGCCGTCGTCTGGGGCATTCCCTTCGATGCTGCGACCTCCAACCGGCCGGGTACGCGCTTCGGGCCACAGGCGATCCGCCGCGCATCGGCGATCTTCGACAATGATCCGCAATATCCATTCCAGCGCGATCTCTTCGCCGAAATGGCCGTCATCGACTATGGCGACTGCCTGCTCGACTACGGCAATCATCAGGACACGCCCGCAGCCATCGAGCGGCAGGCAAGCGCCATCCTCGACAGCGGCGCCTTCCTGCTGACCCTCGGCGGTGACCACTATGTCACCTGGCCATTGCTGAAGGCGCATGTCGAACGTCATGGCCCGCTGGCGCTCGTGCAGTTCGACGCGCATCAGGACACCTGGTTGGACGACGAGCGCCGCATCGACCACGGCTCCTTCGTGGCGCGCGCAGTCCGGGCCGGCCTCATCGATCCTGATCGCTCGATCCAGATCGGCATCCGCACGCATGCGCCTGACGATTTCGGCATCCATCTGCTCTACGGCCATCAGGTCGAGGAGATGAGCGCGACGGAAGTCGCTTCCGCGATCATCAGCCATACGAAAGGTTCGCCCGTTTATCTCACCTTCGATATCGACTGCCTGGACCCGGCCTTTGCGCCGGGCACCGGGACGCCGGTTGCGGGCGGCCCCTCCAGCGCGAAGATCCTCTCCGTGCTGCAGCGGCTGAAGCAGCTCGATGTCAGAGGCGCCGACGTCGTCGAAGTCTCTCCGGCCTATGACCACGCCGATATCACCGCCATTGCGGGGGCGACGGTCGCGATGTATATGCTGGGCCTCCACGCCGAACGGCGCGCGACGGCAGGATGAATGCCGTTATCAAACTGAATCAACTTCATGGCAAACTGATTCCGGAAGCAATTACAAACCACTGAAAGTGCAGGATAATCATGGCAGCAAAGATCTTCATCGATGGCGAGGCTGGAACGACGGGTCTGCAGATCCGCGAACGTCTGGCCGAGCGCCGCGATATTGAACTGCTGTCCATCCCGACCGAGAGCCGCAAGGACAAGTCGGTGCGCGCCGCCCTCCTCAACGAGGCCGATATCGCCATCCTGTGCCTGCCCGACGATGCCGCCAAGGAAAGCGTCAGCCTGATCGAGAACGACCGCACCAAGGTGATCGACGCTTCGACGGCGCATCGCGTCGCCGAAGGCTGGGCCTATGGTTTCCCGGAAATGAGCAAGGAGCAGGCCGGCATCATCGCCTCGGCAAAGCGTGTCGCCAATCCCGGCTGCTGGCCGCAGGGACCGATCGCCACGCTACGCCCGTTGATCGAGGCAGGCCTCGTCCCGGCCGATTTCCCGGTCACGGTCAACGGCATCTCCGGTTATACCGGCGGCGGCCGCTCCATGATCGAGGATTATGTCGCCAGGGGCGAGGATGCGCCTGAGTACATGCCCTACGGCCTGAGCTTCAAGCACAAGCACCTGCCGGAACTGCAGCGCTACGCCAAGCTCTCGGGCGTGCCGTTTTTCCAGCCGGTGGTGGGCAATTTCGCGCAGGGCATGGTCGTGACCGTACCGCTTCAGCTCTCGCATCTGCCCAAGGTGCCGAAGGGTGCCGAGCTGCATGCCGCGATCGCCGACTATTATGCCGGTATCAGGGGCTTCGTCGAAGTCGCTGCCTTCGAGACGACAGAGCGCACTGCGGAGCTCAACCCCGAAATCTACAACGACACCAACCGTATGCGCCTGCACGTCTTTGCCAATGACGATACGGCCCAGGCGCTTCTCGTCGCCGTCTACGACAATCTCGGCAAGGGCGCATCGGGTGCCGCTGTCCAGAACATGGATCTGATGCTGGGCGCGTGACATCGGGCATTTGCCTGTTGTCAGATGAGTGCGACGACAGGGCCTCCGCCCTGTCTCCCAATCCAAATTATGGAGCCTGATCGATGACGCTGGAAGCGCTGGTGACCGGCCTGCGGGCCTGGTTTGATGCCGCGCTGCCCGATCACGGCATTTACGCGCTTATCGTCTTTGCCTTGGTCGCCGGGCTTGCCCGCGGCTTTTCCGGTTTCGGCGCAGCGCTCATCTTCATCCCGCTTGCCGGCGCCGTCATCGGGCCGAAGCTCACCTCGCCTGTACTGCTCGTCATCGACGGGCTCGCGACGCTCGGCATGATCCCGGCCGCATGGCGCGGGGCGGACAGGCGCGAGGTCTTCACGATGGCAGCAGGTGCCGCCCTCGGTGTTCCAGCCGGAACGGCGGTTTTGGCGCTCATGGACCCGCTTTTGCTGCGCTGGATCATCTCGGCGATCGCCATCTGCCTGCTGGCGCTGCTTGTCTCCGGCTGGCGCTATCATGGCAAGCCGGTCGCTCCGCTCAGCGCGGCGATCGGCCTTATTGCCGGTCTCTTCAGCGGCGCGGCACAACTCGGCGGGCCGCCTGTTGTCGCCTACTGGCTAGGCGGCAGCAGTAACTTCACGCGTGTGCGCTCGAACGTCATCCTGTACTTTTCGATCTCCACGGTCTTCAGCTTCGTCAGCTATTATTTCGGTGGGCTGTTCGTCTCCACGGTCTTTGCGCTCACCATCGTCACGCTGCCCGCCTATGCGCTCGGCCTCTACGGTGGCTCGAAGCTGTTCGGGTTCGCCAAGGAAAGCACCTTCCGCATGACCTGCTACATTCTGATCGCAGCCTCGGCGATCGGCGGCATGCCTGTCTTCGACAGTCTGCTTCGTTAGTACCCAATACGATTGCCCGCCTGCTATGAAAGCCTTACACTCTCCCATGTGAGGGGAGCTAAATGGCGTCGGTTCTGATCGGCATTGCCATCATTGGAGGCACGACCGCAACGGTGCTTGCGGCCTATTATTTCATGCATCTGCTTATGGGCGGTGACCCGGGCGGGCGCGACAGGGAACTGGCAAGTTCAGTCATCACTCGCATCGCCAGCCTGCATGCTCTCATCCTCGCCCTCGTTTTTGCGCAGGAAATGATCGAATACCAAGCGCTGCGAACGGAAAGCACAGTGGAAAGCAATGCGGTCGGCGATGTCTTCTATGATGCTGAACGCTATGGCCCGGAAGCACAGGCGCCAATCCAGAAGGCGCTGAAAGATTATGTCCGCATCGTCATCGAGCAGGAATGGGGCGAACTCGGGCGCACCGGCGAACTCTCTTCGGCGGCCTGGGATCAATGGAACAACGCTTATCTCAGAATTCTCGAACTGGCTCCCGTCAATGCCAAGCAGGAGAGCCTGCGCGGCCACATGCTCGAAGAAATCCATATGATTTCGGAATCCCGCGACCGGAGGGAAAACAGCGGCACCGACTCCATCAGCCTGATCTTCTGGTTTGCCGCGGTTTCCGGCGTTATCTTTACCGCCATCGGTTATTACCCCTACCCGCCTGACGGCCGCAACTTGCTGCTGCTGTCGATCTTCGGCGTTTTTACCGGCATCATTCTCTTCTTCATCTACGCCTTCTCCAATCCTTACAGCCCACCTGCCACGTTGTTTCCAACGGCTTTCGAGCGCTTGCAGGAAGAGATCAGCGGGCCGGATCCGTAAGCGGAAATGGTCCGGAGCTCCTGCACAAACCTGCCGCCGTCATGCGCCAAAGCAAAAGACAGTCGCCTTTCGCGGCGTTTTGCGTTAAAAGCGGCACGCTATCAGCAAGGCCGCGCTGCCTGAAAGGTGCGCAGCCCCTGTTTCACGCCGATGGGAGGCACCTATGAAAACGATCCTGATCAACCAGAACAACAAGATCAACACTCAGGATATCCGTCTTCATGTCCAGTTTGCTTCCACGCGCGGAGAAAAAACCGCAGCGTCATAATCGCACCTTCTCAACCGCATCGAAAACCCGCGACTGGCGCCAGATGCGCCTGCGCAAGTTCCTGTCCTATTTCCGGCCGCATCTTCCCCTGCTCATGGCGGACATCGCCTGTGCAGTCGTCGTCGCTGCCGCCGCAGTAGCCCTTCCGCTCTGCGCCAACATCGTCATGAACCATCTCATCGAGCTCACCGACACGGCTTCGGCCTATTGGCAGATTCTCGGCATTGGCGGCGTCATGTTGGCGATCGTGGCGGTCGAGACGGCTGCCATCTTCTTCGTCGATTATCGCGGCCACATGATGGGCGCGCATATCGAGGCGCATATCCGGCAGGAATTGTTCGATCACTGCCAGAAGCTATCCTTCGGCTTCTACGACCGGCACCGCACCGGCCAGTTGATGAGCCGCATCGTCGGCGACTCCTTCTGGCTGGGTGAACTTTTCCATCACGGTCCGGAAGACCTGCTGATCGCCATCCTCAAATATAGCGGGGCGATGGCAGTGCTGTTCTTCATCGATCCGCAGCTAGCCTTTCTGATCCTTTTTCTGACACCGTTTGCAGTAGCTTACGCGCTGCACTTCAACCGGCGTATGAACCGTGCGCTTGAGGCGAGCAAGCAGGAGATCGCCGCCGTCAACGAAAGGGTGGAAGACGCGTTGGCGGGCATTCGGGTCGTCCAGTCCTTTGCCAATGAAGACCTGGAGCGGAAACGCTTTGCGGCGCTGAACAGACGCTTCCTCGAAAGCCGCGCCGATGGATATCGCAGCGAGGCCTGGTTTTCCGCCGGTGCCGAGACATTCGCCCAGATCATTACGCTTCTGGTCGTCATCCTCGGCGGATTGCGCATCCTTGCGGCGGAACTCACCATTGCCGATCTCCTGACCTTCCTGCTGTGCGTCGGGGTACTCGTTGATCCGGTCAAGCGGATGGCGAACCTCGCCCGGCTTTGGCAGGAGGGTTATACGGGCTTCGTGCGGGCGATGGAGATATTGGAGATCGACCCCGACGTTGTGGATCGCCCCTCGGCCCGTGCGTTGAGCACCCCGAAGGGTGAGATCCGGCTTTCGAATGTCGATTTCAGCTATGACGACGGGACGGACGTGCTCAGCAACCTGTCGCTCACCATCCAGCCTGGAGAATTCGTGGCGCTCGTCGGCCCATCCGGCGTGGGGAAAAGCACGCTCTGCGCGCTGCTTCCCCGTTTCTATGATGTCACGGATGGATCGATCGAAATCGATGGCACCGATATCCGCGATGTGACGCTCGCCTCGCTGCGCCGGCATCTCGGCGTCGTGCAGCAGGATGTCTATCTCTTCGCCGGCACCGTGGCGGACAACCTGCGTTACGGTCGCCCGGATGCGACAGACGAGGAGGTGGAAGCCGCCGCACGCGCTGCCCATGCGCATGATTTCATCATGGCATTGCCGCAGGGCTATCAGACCGACATCGGCCAGCGCGGCGTAAAACTGTCGGGCGGACAGCGCCAGCGGCTGACGATCGCTCGCGCTTTCCTCAAGAACCCTGCCATCCTCATCTTCGATGAGGCGACGAGCGCGCTCGACAATGAAAGCGAGCGGGCCGTGCAGCAGGCCTTCCTGACACTTGCCAGGGGGCGTACGACGCTCGTCATCGCCCATCGCCTTTCGACGATCCGCCATGCCGACCGCATTCTGGTGCTCACCGGCGACGGCATCGTCGAAGAAGGCAATCATGACAGGCTGACGGCAAGCGGTGGCATCTATGCCAATCTCTATGGACTGCAGGCGAGCATCTGAGGTCCGCTGACGACGACATGCGGAACAGTTCGGCAGACAGAGCCTGAACTGTTCCGCTGATCGACCAAATGCTATTTCCCTTTCACGCGAAGAGCGCCGTGTGTCCATTCGGACGCACAAAGGATGCTCTAACTCTTTAACTCTACGCGTCAGGCTTTCCGAAAATCGATTTCGGTGTTCGGGCCGATGCTGCAGGGAGGAACACCATGACAGTGCTGCGCATCGTCCCGAATATCGCCACCCCTTCCATTGAAGAGGTGCGAAACTTCTATTCCGAGCTGTTCGACCTTGATGTCGTCATGGACCATGGCTGGATCGTCACCCTTGCCTCCGACAGGCGAGTAATCACTCAGATCGGGATTGCGACGGAAGGCGGTTCGGGAACCGCAGTGCCTGACATTTCGATCGAGGTCGACGATGTGGACGAGGTCTATCGACGCGTGACGAAGGTCGGTCATGCGATCCTCTATGGGCCAGCAGACGAGCCTTGGGGCGTTCGTCGCTTCTATATTCGCGACCCCAGCGGAAAGCTGCTGAATGTTCTCTCCCACACAGGCTGAATGGGTCATTGGCGCAGGGCGATCATTGCAATGACTGCGAAAGCCCCTATTCTGCAGCCGCTAATCCCAGATACGAAATAACTGCTTTCATTAAGAATTTTGGATCATGCCATGAGCGCGTTAAGCCGCCCGGATTTGAGCGATATTCACCGGGGTGACTGGGTGGATCGTTGGTTGCCAATCACGTGGCGGCCTTACACGAGGCTAGCACGGCTGGATCGTCCTGTCGGAATATGGCTGACGCTTTTTCCATGCTGGGCGGCGCTGTTTCAGGCGTCTCATGGCCTGCCCGATATCAAACAAATGGTCGTCTTCACGCTCGGCGCCCTGCTGATGAGAAGCGCCGGTTCCACGATCAACGATATCGCGGACCGGAAATTTGACGGCCATGTCGAGCGAACCCGTTTTCGGCCTCTGGCGAGCGGGCAGATCGGCGTAGGCCAGGCGTTGACCTTTCTGGGCATCGAACTCGCCCTGGCGGCGTCTCTCCTGTTGTTTCTGACGCCCTACACGCGGCTCGTCGCCCTATGCGTCCTGCCCCTTGTGTTCATCTATCCGCTCTGCAAACGCTTCACCCATTGGCCGCAGGCGGTGCTGGGCGCGGCCTTCAACTGGGGCATGCTCATGGCCTGGGCCGAAATAGCCGGCCATATTCCTGCCGGTGCCGTCCTCATGTGGGCGGGAGCCATCTCCTGGCAGATCGGCTACGATACCGTCTATGCCTATGTCGATGCGAAAGACGACAGAAGCCTCGGCCTGAAATCGACGGCAATCCTGTTCGGCCGGCATGGCAAGCTGATCATCGGCCTGTTTTACGCCTTGACGATCGTTGCGTGGTCTGTCGGAGGCTGGCTGTTGGGCATGTCTCTGCCCTATGCGTTTGGAATGCTCGCTATAGCCGCGCACCTTGCCTGGCAAACCCGGCGGATCGACCTTTCTCGTCCGGAGGTGAATTATCGTCTGTTCCTGGCAAATATTCTGACCGGGCTATTGCTTGCGGCCTCTGCGCTTACCGGAACTTGGTGAGCCCTATTGGCTTTGGCTCAATAAGAGCAGGGCCGATTATCGCTGGGACGGAAACCGCCGGCACAGGCCGGATTCAGGGATGTATCCTCGCCATAGTCGTATCTCCCCGTCGATGTACAGCCCGAAGCGATCGCCGAAAGCGTGATCAGAGCGCCGGCCATCACGAATGTGCGAAATCTGTTCATGTGAACATCCCCCTTCATAGGATCGCCCAAACGCCAAGCTGACAATCTAGCATGTCACGGCAAATCCATGCGAGGACTTATCGCATTGATCCCATTCACTCTTCCGCGAGCTAGGGGGAGAAAGACGTCGCTACACTGCTCAATCGCGTTCGGCGATAACAGTTGCGCGGGGATATTCGCCGTAATAGCCGCGCCAGTTGGCGACGGCGAAACCGAATACCACCAACGCACCTGCCTGATGCAGCAGGCCCCAGTGCAGCGGCACTTCAAGCAAGAGCGTGGTGATGCCGATTGCCGCCTGGATCGTGATGAGGGCGAAGAGTACCACGGCCCGGCGCGCATGGGTGGTCCAGGATGCGGCGCGCAATGCGATCACCATATTGACGAGCGCCAGAGCGAAGAGCGTGTAGGCGCCGAAGCGGTGGATGAACTGCACCGTCTTCGGGTTTTCGAAGAGATTGATCCAGAAGGGCTGCTGAATGAAGAGGTCGGAGGGCACGACGGCGCCATCCATCAGCGGCCAGGTATTATAGGTGAAGCCGGCATCGAGGCCGGCGACCAGCGCGCCGAGATAGATCTGGAAGAGCGAGAAGATGGCGATCACCGCCGCCCAGCGGTGGGAATTCCTCGTCGGAGCCGCATCCTCGGAATGCGGCGAGAGCCCGCGCATGATCCACATGCAGGAGGCGAAGATCAGACAGGCCATGACGAGATGGGTGGCAAGTCGGTACTGGCTGACATCCGTGCGCGCAGACAGGCCGGAGGAGACCATCCACCAGCCGATGAAGCCCTGCAGGCCGCCCAGCGCCAGGATGCCGGCAAGTGGCCAGCGCAGGCGCTTCTCGATCCTGCCCGTCGCCCAGAAAAAGATGAGCGGCAGCGCGAAGATCACGCCGATGCCGCGCGCGATCAGCCGGTGCGCCCATTCCCACCAGAAGATGCCCTTGAACTGATCGACCGTCATGTCGCTGTTCAATTGCTGGAACTCGGGAATGCGCTGGTAGAGCTTGAATTCCTCTTCCCACTCGGCGGCATTCAGTGGCGGGATGACGCCATGGATCGGTTTCCATTCGGTGATGGAGAGGCCGGAATTGGTGAGCCGCGTCGCGCCGCCGACGAGCACAAGACAGAAGAGCGCCAGCAACACGAAACCCAGCCAGATACGCACGGCGCGGCGGTTGTTGTCCTGCCTGCGTACTTCGGTGCGGATCGCCTGCTCCGGGTTCAGGTTCGCGACGGCCATGATCTCTCCTTTTATCCGGCAGTTGATTTGCCCCACCGGCTGATGCAAAACAAGCCCCGAACCTTTGCGGCATGCCGTCGCGCCGGCTCAGTCCCATCCGTTCGAAAGTTATACGATGCCCATCCGCCTTCGCAAATTCATCGGCACGATCCTGATCATCATCCTCGTGCTTTTCTATGCGATTGTGGCGAATACGATCGCGGTCGCGACGCTCGGCAATGCGCCCTGGTGGGGACACCTGCTTTACTTCGCGCTCACCGGCCTGCTCTGGGTGCTGCCGGCGATGGTGATCATCAAGTGGATGGCCGGTCCGAAACAGCAGTAGGGCCCGATTAACGGCGGGATAACCCTGATCTGCGGAAAACCTCGCTCCGGCGCGGCGGTTAAACCAAATATACGTCTGCCCGCTCTACCTTCCTCTGCAGCGATCTCTCGACCGGAGAAAGAAAGTGCAGACGCAGAGGCTCGATGTTCCTGAACAAAAGTTCGACGCTGCGGCGCAAGCCGATGCCGGCATTTCCCGGCTGCGGCAGCTCAGCGTGAAACTCGCAATGGCCGAACTCGACATCCAGCTTTTCGACAGGATGGAGCCTTTGGAGGAGGAATGGCGCGCGCTGGAGCGCGATAACCTTTCCTCGCTGCATCAGAGCTACGATTGGTGCGCGGCCTGGGTAACGGCCTTTCGCCGGCCGCTCGCCATCCTGCGTGGCAGGAGTGGTGGCCATACCGCCTTCATCCTGCCGGTGGAAATCTTCGCCTCGCGCGGCATGCGGATCGCCAAATTCATCGGCGCCGACCACAGCAACATCAATACCGGCCTGTTTTCGCCGGCTTTTGCCGAAGACAGCGATACGGTTGATAGCCATCACCTTGCCGCTCGCCTTCGTGCAGCGCTCGCCGGCAAGGCCGATCTGCTTCTCTTGCAGAATATCCCGCTGGAATGGCGCAGCCGCCGCAGCATGCTTGCCGGCCTGCCCATGGTCCAGAACCAGAACCACGCCTATCAGCTTCCGCTCTTCGATACATTCGACAAGACGCTGCAGCAGTTGAATGCCAAGAACCGGCGCAAGAAATTCCGTGTGCAGAGCCGGCGGCTGGAGGCGGTTGGTGGTTTCGACTATATCGCGCCGGACGACCTGACCGAACAGCACGAACTGCTCGACACTTTCTTCCGCTTGAAAAGCGCGCGTTTCGCCTCGCTGGGCCTGCCCGATGTCTTCGCGGATACCGAGACCAAAACGTTCCTGCACGGGCTGATCGACAGGCGGAGTGGCGACAGCTTCTGCCTGCAGATGCGGGGCCTGCGCCTGAAGGGCGAATATGACGGGCGCATCGCTGCCCTATCAGGCATTTCCCGCAAGGGTGACCACGTCATCTGCCAGTTCGGCGCGATCGACGAGGATCTCATTGCGGATGCAAGCCCCGGTGAATTCCTCTTCTGGCAGATGATATCGGGTCTGCACGGCAAGGGAGTCGCTCTCTTCGATTTCGGTCTCGGCGACCAGACCTACAAGCGCTCCTGGGCGCCCGTCGAAACGGACCATTATGATGTGGTTCTGCCGATCTCCGGCATCGGCATCGCGGCCGGCACGGCGCATCGGGCGATCACCCGCGGCAAGGCCTTCATCAAGGCCCGCCCCGGTCTGTATAAATTCGCCCAGAGCATTCGGGCCAAGATTGGGTAAGCATGTCGCGCAAAAGTGCCCAGCGGTTTTGCGACAGCGACATGCGTAAAACAAAGATTTAAAGTGACACGCTTTAAAGATCAGGCCGCGTGCCGCGCGGGGGTGTACATGGCAGCCTCTTCGCCGCCCGACATCAGGACGACGCGCTCATAGCCGGCGCTCTGGAAATCCTGCATCAGGCCGACGAAAGCAGCCTCATCTATCTCCGGCAGCGACAAGATAATCTCGATTTCCTTGCTGCGCGTCAGCCGCGAAACGCCGGCGACATCGGCTGCGCCGCATTCCACCAGGACGATATCATAGGCCGATGACAGGGCATCGAGCAGCAGCGAAAGCCTGTCGACGCCCCGCATGGCGCGGCGCACATCGCTCGCACCCTGCGGGATCAGATGCGCATCTGACATCCGGTCGCCGTGGATCGTTTCGCCAAAGGCAGCCTCGCCGCAGAGAAGGTCGGTAACGCCCAATGCCTCGGGGTTTTCGGCCATCAGTTCGGTCGGATAGCCCGAGCCTGTCATGTCGATCACGATCACGCGGCGTCCGTCGTCGGCCAGTCTGCGCGCCAGGGCAACGGTTGCGGCGGAGCCATTGTCACCGGTCGGAGATATCGAAACGGCAAGCGGTGCGCGGCAGTCGATGAGATAGCTCGCGACTGACGATACGGAGAATTCATTGTCGTCGGCGGGTGCTTCCGTGACAGGCTCGGCTTCTGGCTCCTCGTCGTCTTCGACGGCTGCCGTCAGCATGCTGGGCCTGGCAATCTTCGCCGGGGAAATGGGCCGCACTTCGTCCTGCCCTTCATCCGGCCCCCCCTCCTCGGCCCTGTCTTCGATGATGCGGGGTTCGGCACCCACAGATTCGACCGGGCGCAGCGCGCGGCCGCTGAAGAGTTCGGAGAGCATGATGACGATCGCGCTCATGATGAGTATTGCGACCGCGGCAACGATGACAATCGGCACGACTTTCGGGAAATAGGGATCGACCTGCTCGATCGCTTTCGAAACAATGCGGGCATCCGCGGGGCTGGAATTCCGGTCGGCACGGGAAGCGGCTTCGCGGTAGCGAACGAGGTAGGTCTCCAGAAGCTGGCGCTGGGCGTTCGCCTCCCGCTCCAATGCGTTGAGACCCACTCCGTCCTCGCCCGCCTTCGCACTGTTGGCCTGCAGCTGATCGGACTGCTGTTCCAATTCCTGTTCGCGCAGATCGGCAACCTTCGTCTCGTTCTCGATGCTGGCGAGAATCTTCTGCGTTTCCTGGCGGATTTGCGTGCGGATATCGGCAAGCTGAGCGCGCAGGCTCTTCAGCCTCGGATGGTTGTTGAGCAGGCTCGTCTGCAGGTCTGATATCTGCGATTGGAGGCCGGACTCCGTCGCCTTCAGCCGCTGGATCGACTGCGACGACATAATATCGCTCAGCGTGTCGGAGGCTTCGCCGGAAGAGAGCGCGTTGCGCACGGCCTGCGCTCTCGCCTCGGCATTCGCCTTGTCCGTGCGCACGCGGGTCAGCTCGACGGAGATGTCGTTGAGTTGCTGCGCAGTGAAGGTCGTCGTGCCGTTGGTCTGCAGCAGGCCATGGGTGGTGCGGTAATCGGCGACCTTCCTCTCGGCCTCGCTCACCTTCTCGCGCAGGCTGTCGATCTCCGGCTCGAGCCAGCGCGTGGCTTCCGTGTTGGAGTCGAGCTTGGCGCCGCTCTGGATCGCCAGATAGACTTGCGCCATGGCGTTCGGAATGCTGGCAGCGAGCTTCGGATCCTTGGAGGTAAAGGTAATGCCGATAACGCGCGAGCCCGGCACCTGGTAAACCTGCAGGCGCTGGGTGAAGGCGTCGATGACACGCTCTTCCGGCGGATTTTCCAGCGGATTCTTCTTCAGATGCAGCGACACCAGAATATCGGTGAGCGCGGAGCCGTTCGCGGCTGCATCGAATTCCGGCAGATTGTAGAGCTTCAGATTGTTGATGACCTGTTTGATGAGATCCGCCGACTGCAGGATCTGCACCTGGCTGGCGATATTCAGCTCGTCGAGCAGCGGCCCGGCACTGGCGTCGTTCGTCTGGGTGCTGGCAAAGGCCGGAGCGCGAGGTTCGATGAGGACGCGCGTCTCGCTGCGATATTGCGGCGAAACCATCTTGGCGCCGGCAAAAGCTACAGCCGCACCCAATGCGGTGATCGTCAATATTCTCAGACGACGGGCCCAGACCGCGCGCACAAGCTGGCCGAGGTCGATGTCCACATCCTGATCACTCGCTACGCGGGACATACTCATTACTCCAATACGAACTGCCCCAAGCGTAAACGACCATGGTAACTCAACGGTTAATGGCAATTCCCGCGCAAACAACACGCTCCTGACAAAGGAATTGCGGAAATCGGCGGTTTTTTTACCGGGCATTAACCCTAATAGATCGATAACGGCTCGACCGAATTATCTTCCTGTGAGCGAGCGGATGCCCTTCGTCCAGCCCAAGACCTTGATGGCTATGAGCCTCGCCGCCGTGATGGCTGCGTTGGCGGGCTGCACCACCTATCGGCCGGCGCCAAAGGCCTTCAACCAAGCGACGATCCAGCCCTATTCGCTCGACAGTGGCGACCGGTTGCGCATCACCGTCTTCGATCAGGCAACCCTGACCAATACCTATACGGTGGATCAGGCCGGCTATATCGCATTCCCCCTTATCGGCCAGGTCCCTGCCCGCGGCCGCACCCTGCAACAGCTCTCCGGCCAGATCGCGCAGAAGCTGCAGCAGGGCTATCTTCGCGACCCTGATGTCACCATCGATGTCGACCGCTATCGCTCCGTCTTCATCATGGGCGAAGTCGGCCAGCCCGGCCAGTATGCCTATGTGCCCGGCATGACCGTGCAGAACGCCATCGCAGTCGCCGGCGGCTTTACCAACCGCGCTAACCAGAGCATGGTCGACGTTACGCGCAAGATCAACGGGCAGGTGCTGACGGGCCGCGTCAATATTTCAGGCCCGATCATCGCTGGCGACACGATCTATGTCCGCGAACGGCTCTTCTAGTCGATGGCAGAGCAGAGGCCTCTCCGTATCCTCCATTGCTTCAGATCGCCAGTCGGCGGAATTTTCCGTCATGTCCGCGATCTCGTGGAGGAACATAGCCGGGCGGGTCACGAAATCGGCATCATCTGCGACAGCTCGACCGGCGGCGAATATGAGGACCGTCTCTTCGACGATATCCGTCCTTATCTTTCGCTCGGTCTGACGCGCGTTCCGATACGGCGCTCCATCAGCCCGTCCGATGCCATGGTGCTCTGGAACACATTCAAGGAAATCAGGAGCTTGCGGCCGGATGTGCTGCACGGGCACGGCGCCAAGGGCGGTGTGCTCGCGCGGCTTGCCGGCTCAGCCCTGCGGGTCAACAGGTATCGCGTAGCCCGCCTCTATACCGCGCATGGCGGAAGCCTGCATTATTCCCGCGCCTCCCTGCTCGGCCAGTTCGTGCTGCGCATGGAGCGGCTGCAGGAATATTTCACCGATGCGCTGGTCTTCATCTGCGAATACGAGCGGCAAACCTATGCGAGCAAGGTGGGTCGGCCGAGAGTCAAGAACCGGCTGATCTACAACGGCATCGGCGTGCGGGATTTTTCCGACATTCCGACCCGCTCCGATGCGGTTCACTTCATCTATGTCGGCATGCTGCGCGACCTCAAAGGTCCGGATCTCTTCATCGATGCCTTCGCCAAGACCGAGCGCCTGCTCGGCCGGCCACTTTCGGCGCTGATGATCGGCGACGGGCCGGAGCGCGACCGCTACCGCGAGATGATGGTGGAGCGTGGCCTCGGCAAGCGCATCGGCATGCTGCCGGCGATGCGCGTCAAGGACGCCTTCTCCATGGCGCAGAATCTCGTCGTTCCCTCCCGCGCCGAAGCCATGCCCTACATCGTTCTGGAAGGGCTCGGCGCCGGCAAGACGGTCATCGCCTCGCGCGTCGGCGGCATTCCAGAGGTGCTTGGCGCAGACAGTCCCGCACTGGTTACACCCGGAGATTCCGACGATCTGGCGCGGGTGATGGCGGAAGCACTGACAGTGCCCGACTGGCACGACAAGGTCATGCCTTCTCCCGACACGGTCAAGTCCGTCTTTTCCGCACCGGTCATGGCCCATGAGGTGCTGAAACTCTATAGCGAGCTCGTCAATCCCGCTGCGGGACAGGCAATTAAGGCCGCCTCGTAAAAGTTTCTTAGGGGCTTTCTGTTATCCCGCTCACATCAACGAGCGATGAAGCCCCATGAACAAGCTGGAAAAGAGCGGACAGTTCGACGTGGAAGCCCTGCGCAAGCAGGTCTCTGATACGGAGACGCGCGGCGACGCCTCTACGCATGCGGACGGCGAGACGCCGCCCATCAATTCCTATGCCCGTCAGATCGCAGAGCAGTTCCGTGATGGAACCTATTCGCCTGTCATCATCATCGGCCAGTTGCGGCTGCTGGAATTCCTGACACAGTTCGTCATCGGCCTTGTCGCCTTTTATTTCGCACCCGGCGACGGCAGCGACAGTATCCTGATGCGGGCTGTCATGGCGGCGATCATTTCGGCATTGACCGTGGTAGCGCTTCAGGTGGCCGATACCTACTCCATTCCGGCTCTCAGAGCCCGCGTGCGGTATTTGCCGCGCGCCTTCGCAGCATTCGCCATCGTCTTCGTGCTGATAACAGGCGCTTGCTCGCTCTTGCGCGGTCTGAGCGCCGCGACCGCGGAATCCTACGGCATCTGGTTTATTGTGGGCGCGCTCTTCCTGGTCATCGAGCGTTTCCTCGTGGCGCAGGGCGTGCGCAACTGGGCACGCAACGGCATCATGGAGCGCCGCGCCGTCATCGTCGGCGGCGGCGAGCCGGCCAAGGAACTTATCCGGATGCTGGAGCAGCAGGCGGATAACGACATCCGTATCTGCGGCATCTTCGACGACCGTGGCGAGAAGCGCTCGCCGATCATGGTCGCCGGCTATCCGAAGCTCGGCACGGTGAGCGAACTCGTGGAATTCGTGCGGATGACGCGCATCGACATGCTGATCATCGCACTGCCGCTCTCTGCCGAAGCGCGCATCTTCGCGCTTTTGAAGAAGCTCTGGGTGCTGCCGGTCGACATCCGCCTTGCCGCACATGCCAATCGCCTGCGTTTTCGCCCGCGTGCCTATTCACATGTCGGCTCGGTACCGATGCTCGACATCTTCAAGAAGCCGATCCGCGACTGGGATTCCGTCGCCAAGCGCGTGTTCGATATCTTCTTCACCATCGTCGCGCTCTGCCTGCTCTGGCCTGTCATGGTGGCGACAGCGATTGCCGTGAAGGCGACTTCGGAAGGACCGGTCTTCTTCAAGCAGAAGCGTCACGGCTTCAACAATGAAGTCATCAATGTCTTCAAGTTCCGCTCCATGTACACCAACATGAGTGATCCGACGGCAAAGGCAGCCGTCACCAAGGGCGATCCGCGCGTCACCCGCGTCGGCCGTTTCATCCGCAAGACCTCGATCGACGAGTTGCCACAGCTCTTCAACGTGCTGAAGGGCGAGCTTTCGCTGGTCGGCCCGCGTCCGCACGCCGTGCTTGCCCAGGCGCACGACCGCGCTTTTGCCGATATTGTCGATGGCTATTTCGCACGCCACCGCGTCAAGCCCGGCGTCACCGGATGGGCGCAGATCAATGGCTGGCGCGGCGAAGTGGACAATGATGAGAAGATCAAGTTCCGCACGGCCTACGACCTCTATTACATTGAGAACTGGTCGCTCTGGTTCGACCTCAAGATCCTGTTCCTGACGCCGGTCCGGCTGCTCAACACGGAAAACGCCTATTGAGCGCGATCGACGCCACCCGTGTGCGCGTGGCCCAGCCGCAACGGCTGACGCTGCGCCTCATCGGCTCGGCGGCGGTCGCATTCGGGGTCTTTCTCTCCGGCTTCGTCATCGACGAGCCTGCGCCTTATGAATTGTGGATGGCAGGGCTGATCGGCCTCTGGTTCATCCTCGGCCTGAAAATATCCCGCACCACCGCGCCGCTGATGGCATTGCTCCTGACCTTCAACATCGGCGGAATGCTGTCGCTCACCCAGATGCGGGACCTGGCAACCGGTCCAATGTATGTTGCCGTCTCCACTTTCCTGGCGCTGACCTCCATCTTCTATGCCGCGATCATCGAAGACAGCCACAAGCGGCTGCCGCTGATCTTCAATGCCTGGAGCTTTGCGGCTGTTATCACGTCCCTGCTCGGCATTCTCGGCTATTTCCATGCCTTTCCGGGCTCTGAAGTCTTCACGCTTTACGACCGCGCCAAGGGCGCCTTCCAGGATCCGAACGTTTTCGGCCCCTTCCTCGTGCCGCCGGCGCTTTACCTCGTCCACGGCATTCTCGCCGGGAATCTCAGAAGCTCGCCGATCAAGGCGGGAGCGCTGCTCAGCCTGGCGCTCGGCATCTTCCTCTCCTTCTCGCGCGCGGCTTGGGGTCTCTTCGCCTTTGCCGTGGCGGTGTTGATCTTCGTCATGCTGCTGAAGGAACGAAGCGGCGCCTTCCGGCTGCGGGTGCTGATCCTCTCGCTGGGCGCTGTCATCCTGATGGCGGCCTCGCTGCTGGTCGCGCTGCAGGTTCCCAAGGTCAGCCAGCTCTTTTCCGCCCGCGCCCAGCTCGTGCAACAATATGACGGCGAGCATCTCGGCCGTTTCGACCGCCATCGCATCGGCTTCCAGATGATGATGGAAAGGCCGCTCGGCATAGGGCCGCTGGTCTTCGGCACCATGTTTCCGGAAGACGAGCACAATATCTGGCTGAAATCGCTGACCACCTACGGCTGGCTGGGCTTCATCAGCTACATCGGCATGCTGTGCTGGACACTCTATCTCGGCTTCCGAAACATGCTGCTCGACCGGCCATGGCAGCCTTTCCTCATGGTCGCCTGGATCTCCGTTCTCGGCCATGCAGCGATCGGCAACGTGATCGACATCGACCATTGGCGGCACGTTTACCTGTTGTTCGGCATCGTCTGGGGCTGCGCGGCGCTTGAAGTTCGCCACAAGCGTTCAGTCCGCTCACAAACACTTGAGAAGTTCGACAAAAGCGTTAGATTTCCGGCATGATTACAGGGACACAGATACGCGGCGCACGCGCCATGATCGGCATGAGCATCGAGGACCTCGCCGCTCATGCAGGGCTTTCCATCGAAACAGTCCAGGCGCTGGAAAACGGTGAATGGGCGGGCGAGACGCGAGCCACGATCGACGTGCGCAACACGCTGGAAGCCCACGGCATCATCTTCATCGCCAGCGGCAATCAGGATGAAGGCGGCCCTGGCATACGCTTGCGCGCCCGCAGTTCCAGCGATGACGGCATCAGGCCGGAAAACCTCAACGCCGCCAACGACGATTGACGGAACCAAGCGTCGCCCCAGGCGTTTCGGCTGTCCTGTCAACGTGTTGGGGTGGCCTGTCTTGAATCGGAACAACGGTCTTTATCTTGTCATCGGTGCGCTTGTCGTCGTGGTCATCGGCCTCGGCGCGTATATCTTCCATGAGGAAAGCAAACCCGAAGGCATCGAGATGAGCATCGGCAAGAACGGTGTCTCGATCGAGGAGAACTGAGTTTCAGAGATAGGTCTTTGCGAGAACGGTCAGCTTGCCGCTGTCCTTCACGCCCTGCCTGTAAAGCTGGATGAGGGCCGCCCCGATGCGGTCTGCCTCCGGCGTGCGAGGAGCGATGCCGCTGTCATCGCAAACCTGGCTCAGAACCTGCGACAACAAGTCGATATCTTCCGAAAAGAGCGGTAAATCCTGGGGGTGAACTGACGATTTCAACATCGCGCCACATTTCCCTTAGAGGGCACAACGCATCATCGCTGCGCAGCCGACGCCCTCCCTGCCAGCTTTATTCGCATTATGCGCGTAGCCCAAAATTTTAGCAACCGTGCAATCAAAATCTCGGGAACAATGTCGTGTCTCGTGCGTTACGGGGCCGTTTGGAACATTGGAATGAGAGAGCCGTGAGCGAAAAACGCTTCCCCTCGTCTGTAAGGGTCAAGTCTCCAAGCAGCAGCTTCATTGTCGCAACCGTCTGGGAAGCCGTGGAATATCTCAAACGCTGGCCGGCGAAACCGGGACGCGAATACCGTGTCGCGCTCCAGCACTGCCTTGATGCAATGGATGGGCTGAGAAGCCCGCGCGCAGCGCAGGCATCTTTCGTAATGGCTGCCAGGACAGCCGGGCTATTGATATGAGGATTGAGGGCCAGTCAGACTTTCAGCTCAGAATTTCAGCCGGGCGCTCGCTGCATAAAGCTGCGACTGGCTAAAGCCTTCGACGATCACCTTGGCGCCGACCTCGGCCACGTGCGCTTCGGCAAGCTCCGCAAGCGCAAGGGCAACGTCGCACTCCGACCAGCCGGCTTTCACAGCGTCATCGGAAAGGGCCTTAAATGCGGCGGCGAGGGTCTGCCGGCAATCCTGCCTGTTATTGTCGATCGTCATAAGCCCAAACTATGCTTTTCCACGATTTCTCTTCTTTACACGCTTAGCAGCAAAATTGCGAATAAATTTCAATTTCAAACAATCAAAAATTGGAAAGAGCGCACATATCAGCTTCGATCACAGGCATATTCAGCTGAACGCAAAATAAATTACATCTCCTAAGCGGGGATATTGACAGAAATATTGATGAAATATTTTACTGAAAATTTAGTGCCAAAAAAATACAACCGAAACTGTATATTATTTCGATAAAGTCCCGGACCAGCTTGGTACGATATTGCTCACGGGCGGGAGGATTTCCATGCCACACAGGCATATGTAAGGATTTTTGCTGCTTTGCGCAGACTTTTTTCGGCATTCATCGGCAGGTTGAGAGGCCTCCAGGCGGTGCTGAAGAGGCGGGCCAGAAGCTCCCCGGCAGACATTCCCTTGGACAAGTTCCGTTTTATGATCGTGGCGGCATTTTTCCCTTGCGTCCAAAAACCGAAAAGTCTAACAGGAGCAAGCCGTTTCGGCAGGTCGGGGCGTAGCGCAGCCCGGTAGCGCACTTGACTGGGGGTCAAGGGGTCGCTGGTTCGAGTCCAGTCGCCCCGACCATTTAATCCCTTGAAATCTCAGTCTTTTCACACTCACAAGAGTGAGGGCGCGGCGCGTGCCTACAGCATCGGCGCGAAAATCGGAATCAACTTTCGGCAAGCCTGATGCGTAGATTCAAAGAGTTAGAGCGTCCTTTGTACGTCCGAATGGACGCACGGCGCTCTAGCGCGATTGATCCGTCCATATGCGGCGCTGGCCGCGGTAGATGTACTGGCCCGAGCCTTGGCGGGTATTGTCACGGTAATAGTCGCGGCGATTGCGGTTGCGGTCGTCGCCGGCGCAACGCTCGGGAAAGCGGCGGCAATCCTGGTAGGTTTGCCGGTCGACGCGCGGATTTCTCGGATCGACAGCCATTGCATTACCGGCAAGCATTGCTAAAGCTAAGGCAAGAACGATCCTGATCATTTCACTCTCTTCATTTTCCTGCAGACCATTGCCTGGAGTTTATCACATGCTGCCAAGCCGCTCACTTCTCATCGGCGTGATCGTGACGCTGGCCTCCTCGCATATCGCATTGGCAGAAAACGTCCAGTTCCGGAACGCCAAGGAAAAAGAAATCCGGCAGCTTCTGAAGGGCGCCGGCGATTTGCGGAAGGCCCCGAATGGTTACGAATACCGTAAGGGCAATCAGAACGGCTACAAGATTTCAGACGGCCAGATCTGCGTTCTTTTCCCCAACAAGCAGACGGACTGCATCTCGATCAAGACGGATGGCGATGTGCTGCAGATGATCGACAACAAGGGCAATCGCATCAGGCTCTGAGCCTCGCCTGCCTCTGGTCCTACCGGGCGGCCGGATTCCATCCGGTCTGGCTGCGATTTCTCCCCACGGAACCTTCCCCCCGAAGCGGCGTTAGAAAAGCGTGATTTGCGGGTCGCTCGCCCGCAGCTGCGATGTGCTGTGTGCCGATGCGGTTTCAGTCCGAAGCAGTCGGATCTTAAACGAGCTTTGGCCGGGCTTTTCGGCAAAGGGAAGTCATGAAACTTCGTTTCGTATCCGCCAGAGCCGCCACCTTCATTATTGCCGGCCTTGTCGCCGGCTCAGCCATGGCGGCTGACGCCGTCGATGAGGTTCCGGCTGCACCGGCAGCCGAGATCGCTCCGGTCTTCACATGGACGGGCTTCTATGCCGGTCTCGGCGGCGGGCCGACCTGGGCCAATGGCGATTTTGACGTCTTTTCCGAAGACATGAATGGCGGCCTGATCACCGGCTTCGTCGGCTACAACTGGCAGCTCGACAATAATTTCGTCTTCGGTATCGAAGGCGACGTTTCCTATAACTGGGACAAGGCCGATGTCGGTCCGTTTGAAGTCGGCCTCGAGACCGCCGGCTCCGTCCGCGCCCGGCTCGGCTATGCAATCGATCGTGCGCTGATCTATGGCGCAGCAGGCTGGACGGGTGCGCAGGCCCATATCGACGGTCCTGCAGGCGACGACAGCGATACGCTGTCAGGCTGGACGATCGGCGCAGGTGTCGACTACGCCTTCACCAAAAATGTCTTCGGCCGGCTGGAATATCGCTACAATGACTACGGTAGCGCCGATCTTCTCGGACTCGACGGCGACATCGACCAGCATGTCGTGATGATCGGCGTGGGCTACAAATTCTGAAGCCCTCTGCCTTCAAGACTATTCAGACTGCAAGACTATATGGCCGAGAGCGCGAGCTTGTCGTCCGCCGTCACACGCGGCTGCCACGCGGCATAGTTGGCGATGGTGAGGTGCGGTGTCTCGAAGGGCGTCGCATGGGTTTCGGTGATAACAGTGACATCGGCTCCGGCGCCCTCGCCGGCGAGAATGCCTGCCACGGCATCCTCAAATACCAGGCAGCGGGCGGGATCGACGCCGAGGCGACTTGCGCCGAGCAGATAGCATTCCGGGCTCGGCTTGCCTGACGAGACTTCCTCGCCGCTGACGATCATTTTCGGCATGGGAATGCCTGCAGCTGCCATGCGGCGGCGAGCAAGCTCGATCGGCGCCGAGGTGACGATCCCCCAACGATCCCCAGGCAGTGCATTCAGGAAACGGATGGAGCCCGGGATCTCGACGATGCCCCCGAAATCCTCCATCTCCTCCTTCAGAAGCTGCTTGGCCTCAGCAACAGGATCGACACCGGGAAGGCCGAGCTGGCGGATGGCGTCGGATGCCCGAACACCGTGGATGGTCTTGAGGAGGACTTCGGGCTCAAAGCCGTGGCGGAGAGCCCACTCGCTCCAGACGCGCTCGACGACCGCGATGGAGTTCAGCACCGTGCCGTCCATATCGAAGAGGAAGGCATCGTAGGTCTTGTCGAGAACGCGATGGGAAGTGGACAAAGGAAGTTTCCTTGCGATGCGGAAAGCCGTCGGTTGCCCCGCGACTAGCCGAGCGCAGGAGCGGCGTCAACCTAAAGCATGCCGCGCAAAAGTATGCAGCGGTTTTGCGACAACGACATGCGGAAAACAAGGACGTAAAGCGGGGCAAGCGAATCGAAAAAGGTCGTGACGCGCCTTAGTCGTTGACTTCGGGATGGGTAATGCTCCTCACATCCGCAAGGCCGCGTGTGGCATCGCGATTGCCGGTGGCAGCCGCAGCCTCGAAAATCCGCGTGGCGTCACCATACATCTTCAGGTTCATGTAGCTGTAGCCACGCAGTACCATGAGATCGACGCGCTCCTGCTGCAACTGGGCGCGCTGGTCGAGAAAAATGAGCGCTTCGCGATAGCGGCGGCCTTCGAAGGCCGCAAGCGCGCGATCGGCAAGGATCGCCACCTGCAGTTCGGAAGCGCGGTCGCGGTTCTGCGGCGCCTTGGTCGCCGCGACTGCAGCACTGTTGGAAAGGCCGGCGCGCAGATAGGCAAGGCTCTGGCCGTAAGCGGCATCCTCACGCTCCTTGCGCACAGGGCTTGCCAGCGCTGCTTCGAAAGCCTTCACCGCTTCCATCGGCCTGTTGATGTCCATCAGGCACCAGCCGCGTGTCAGCGCGTCGCCGGGGCTGAGGCGGGTCGGATCAATGGTCGTGGAGCAACCGCGTAGCTGGCGAGGACCACGCTCAACCGCTACCGTCTGCATGACTCGCGTCGACCTTGCCGGCGCAACGGTCTGCGGCTGGAGGGCCATGTTGCGTTCGCTCGGCGCGGACTGGACCTGCGGTGCAGCAGGCAGAACTGCAGGCGCCGGCTCGGTCGCAGAGCCAGGAGCCGGTAACGGAGCGTTGCTACGGGGGACGTCAGACGTATCGTTCAGCGTGGCGATACGGGTCGAACGACCGGCCCAGAGACGCTGGATCTCGGCAACGCCGGCACGATCGTTCAACTGCTGGCGGGTAACGGCAAGGCCGTAGGCTGAGGGTTCGTCATCCGGCTTCCAGCGCAGCCCCGTCTCGAACCAGCGAGCGGCCGTCTGGAACTGGTTCAGAGAGCGGGCATACCAGCCGAACTGCTGTGCCGTCGGCACATATTTCTGCTCGATGATCGCAGCAGCGATACGGCCGAGCACGTCCTCGCTCAGATCGGCCGGCGGCTGCAAAGCCATCAGGTTGGCGGTTGCGGCTAGATAAGTGGCGGTCGCATCCTTGGAATCGTCACGCCATTTGTACATGACGTCCTCGGCTTCCTGCGGTGACTTGCGGGCGATGAGCGCCAGCGCCAGACCCTGCGAAGCGACGGCCGAATCCTGTTTATCATGGGCCATGCGGAACCATTTTTCGGCATCCGCCTCATTGTTACGGCGAAGGTGATACCAGCCGAGCAGCAGTGCGTCCGAGGCCAGCCCTTGTTGCCCGGCAAGCTTCTCGACGCGGGAGACATAATCGGCAGCGACTTCCAGCTTGGCATCGTCGTTGCCATCGGCAACAAAGCGGCGGGCAAGATCGTCACGCAGGCTGTCGAATTCTCTGACACCATTGGCATCCGCAGGTTTTTCGAGGGAAAGCAGCGCCTGCATCGAACCGTATGGCAAAAGAGCGGCAGCCTTCTGGATAGTCGCCACACGTTCGGCCGGGTCGGTGCAGTTCTTCAGGATGTAGGTATAGGCATCCTGCCCACGCTGCTGCCTGTTTGTCTCAACGAACGCTTCGGCAACGCGCCAGAGCATGTCTATCTCGGCGCAGGTCAGCAGGCTCGGCGTTTGGGCAGCGATATCGATGACCGTCGCATATTGTTTGAGATCGGAGGCATTGACCAGCCGGGCGCGGGATTCGGCGACATCGAGGCGGTCAAGCAGGTCGGCGGGCGGCTGCCAGCCGCTTTCGGTGGTCTGACGATCGGCAATCGCCCTGCGCAGCTCGGCGTAGCGGCCTTCCGAATAGAGCTGCCACATATTTTCGAGCTGCCGGTCGCCATTTTGCGGAATGGCGAGCGGATCGGCGGGCGGCACCCAGTTCGGATAGAGCGCCTGAAGGCGGGAGATTTCCGCCTGCAGGCGAACCTTGTCGCCGCGGCTTGCAAAATAACGAAGGGCGCTTTCATCGACGACCGGCTGCTGGCTTGCTGCCGTGCCTGTCGGCGGCGGATTGGCCGGTGTGGCACTGGCAGGGGCTGCGGGTGGTGCGGTCTGCGGGACCACCGGAACCGGAGCCGGCTGCTGGGCCGGGGCTGTCTGCGACGGAGCCGTTTGGGCCAGGTTTGTCTGGGATGAGCTCTGGGGCTGATCGGCGGAATTATCCTGTGTCGCGGCCTGGATTCGCTCCGCCACGGTCTGCACGTCGATCGGAGGATTGGAGGGGGTATCCGGCCCTTTGATGCGACCCATCATCATGAGTTGGGGGGTTTTGCCACCGAAGCCGAAACGCTCCTGCAATGCTTCGCGGTCTTTCAGCCCCGCGATCAGTGTCGCTACCAAAGCTGCTGCCGTGATCGCTACGAGAGAAGATTTCACAGACACTCTGGATGCTTCTCCCCGACATAGGCCAGCCCCAGAAGCTGAAGCGTTGATGGATAATAATAGGCGGGCGCAAACTGCAGCGCTTCGGCAGGAAGTTTCGTTCCGTCTAATACACAGGCCACAACGTGGTTAACAATTTCATAACCAGGATCAGAGAGCGACGTCTTCGGCCGCCCGGTGGTCAGGTCGATAGTGGCGGGCACACCGTTTACGGTAATGCCTTCTTTGAGGCGCGTCAGCAGCGCCCTGTCCGTCACGCCGCCTCGTGCGAGATAGAGCGGGATGCGGATCGCGTTGTAGCCGAAATCGGCGTCGAAACCTTCGGCCGGCTGCGGCTGGCGCTTCAGGCTCACCCATTCGGCGGGCAGCTTGCGCGGGCCAAACTGCATGGACTTGAGCAGCGAGAGGCCATCATCCGCGAGTTTCTGCCATTGATCGGACGGCGCAAGCGCTGCCATGACGGGAAGTGCTTCATAGACCCAATAGGACGGATTGATGACGGGGCCGTCGTCGCGATCCGCGCCGGAGAAGCCTTCCGCACCGGGCATCAGCAGCGTGCGACCGGCAAAATCGACCACGGTTTCTGATAGCGTCGATTGTGCCATACGGGTAGCGGCAGTGATATAATCGCTCCGGTTCCAGGCCGAACCCGCCAGCGCAAGCGCATAGGCGATCAATATGTCGCCATCAGAAGCATTGTTGGTGTCTGTCACGTGCGGCGTGGCGGACGGATCCCATTTCCACACGGCAAGGCCGTCATCGCGCAGCAGCAGCTCGGTACGGGTGAAGTACCAGATCTGCTCGAAATCGGCGGGGCTACCGGCCAGATAGGCAAGCAGCAGGCCGTAGCCCTGCCCTTCACTATGGCTGATATTGCCGTTGCCGTTATCGACGATGCGGCCGCTCGGATCGAGGAACTTCGCCTTGTAGGCGGCCCACGCCTCACCGCTGATCCGCGGCTGCTGGGCAAAGGCCCGTTCACCGGCGAGCGCCAGCATCATCGTGCCTGCCAGCAATGTGACGACCCAGCCCCTCATTTCGACCTGCCGAGCCTGAAGAGCATTCTTGATGTGACCAGGCCGATCAGAAGCGACAGGACCACCAGCAGGAAGGAATAGGAAAGAATGTTCGTCGACAACCAGTTGGCAGCGATCAGGCGATAGTTGGCGATCGACAAACCCCCAGTGGGTACGAAATCGAAGCGCGTAACCGGCACGCTCTCGATCTTGCCGGTGCGGCTGGAATAAGTGGTGATATGGCCCGATATCTGCGGCCAGTTTATCTGGGCGGTGAGCGCATTCAGCCCCTCGCGCAGATCTTTGGCCGAGGGCGCCGTGACGACGGTCCAGGCGCCGCCGCCGTCCGGGCTCTTGCCCTGGGCGATCATCAAGGTAGCCGCATCCGACGGCGTGAATACCTGTTCGGCATTTGGGATGAATTGCAGTGAGCTGCCAGTGATGTCGAAGTTGCGGCGCAGCCATTCGCGGAACGCCTCTATGTGGCCCTGCAGCGCGCCGCCGGTGATGCGTGAGCGCCATTCCTCCAGCGCCGTGCCGTTATCGATTTCGGTCGGCTGCGGGTCGGTGACCGGCCGCCACGAAGCCTGGCTGGCCGTTGCGACATTGACCTGCGTGAGCGCCGTTGCCGGCATCTGCGAAATCGAGCCGATGAAAATGGCGTTGCGATCGCCGATCACGCTCGGCGAGGCGACGGTTTCGATTGCGATCGGGTGGCCGGCCATGATGGCGAGCTGACCAAGCAGGGTCGCCGCGGCCGAGAGCGTGTCGGCATCGGTACGGTCGATAAACAGTGGCGTCGGATCGGGATTGCGCCCGTAGGGATAGGAGGTGCCGGTCATGGCCGCCAGATTCGGACGCTGCCCGACGCGGGCGAAATCCGGCATATGAAATTCGGACGTGTCAAAAAGTGCAAAGCGCGGCGCCTGCGAGGCCGTCGCGCCGGGGACGCAGGCGGCATCGTCCTCGGTCATCAAAACTGCCTCGATGGCGATGGAATTCAGGCCAGGCTTGAAGTGCCGCATGGTTACGCGGATCGGAAGCTGGCGGAAAATGCCGCCGTTGGTCGTGGCGATCGGCACGGTGGAGGCGATGTTGCCGTTCACATAGATGTCGATATGGCTGCCGGGGAGCACTTTGCTGGAATAGGCGGCATCGAGCAGGATTTTCGCCTCGCCATAGGCATTGGCATAGAAATCGGCCGGCACGGCGATATTGAAGCCGGTGCGGAAGCGGCGGCCGGAAAAGTCGACGGTGCGTATTCCAAGCTGCGAAAGCGGAATGCGCGTGTCGGCAAAGAGCAGCGGCGCGTCGGGCGCCGTCCAGCGCTGCGTGGTCAGCACGTCGCGGCGTATTTCAGGGGCACGGTCGGTTGGAGAAACGATGGTATCGATCGCTGTCGAAACCGCCTGCCAGGATGGACCGCTGATCAGCAGGACAGGCGAACCACTGCCCGGGTCGGTCACAAAGGCGGCAAATGGCGCGCTTTCAGCGCTCTGGGGAAGGCCGGGGAAGATCGGCCGCAGCTCCGCCGCGGTGCCGACGAGCACCGACATTTTGCCGGGACCGCCTGCCGGCAGCGCACCGGTGCTGAAGGCAAAGATCTGATTCGGCATGCCGCTCAGAAGCGACAGGCCCTGCGCCAGACGCAGAAGCGGTTTGGTGGTACCGGGCTGTTCCATCGCCGGAACCACCAGATCGAATTGCGTCTTCCCGGTGCCATCGACGCCGATGGCGCGGATAGCATCGGTGCCGGAAAGCTGGCTGGCATCGCGGCCGGCAAAGCTCAGATAGGTGCCGGCCGGATCGATGTTCGACCAGAGCTCATAGGTGGAATCGACGCTGCAATCCGTGCGGTGGCGCTGGTTGGCCTCGAAGGTGATGAGGTTGGCGCCGGGCTGCAGCAGGTCCGCAGGAACCTCGAAGCTGACGGCCGACGGGCTATCGGGCGAACCAACCTGCTGCTGGCCGATGGCACGGTTATTGATGAACACGGTCAGCTGCGACGCCTCGGGAGCGACGACGATGGCATTCTGATAGGTGAAGGTGAACCGCGCTTTCGCCGCCGCCTCCTCCGTCGTCAGATAGATCGACCACGATCTGCGGTCGTATTCCCCACTCAGGCCGAGTTCGGAGAAGGGCACGATATAGCGCTTGAAATCGCCGGTCTGCGGAGCCGCCGCGACGGGACGGACGGCAGGCGGCGTGGAGGGTTGCGGCTGGGCCTGCGCCGGGACGGAAGGCGTTGCCGGCGCAGGTGGCTGCGTCTGCGCGGGAGGCGGCGCCGGTTGAACAGGATGAGCAGGCAGGGTCAGGCGCGGAACGACCGGCGCCGTGCCCGCCGGACGCTCGCCGGACATATCGAAGGGCGCGGTCTGCGCATAGGCGAGAACAGACGTGCCGACCAGAAGAAAGGAAGCGGCGAGGAGCTTTCTCATCCGGCGTTCACCTTTGCCGCCTGCTGCTGTCGATGCTCTTCACGCTCCGGCCGCATGCTTCGGAAGAAATAAACCAGACCACGGCTCGTCTGGTAGAGCGAGAGGCCGAGGAACCAGATGGTGCCCCTGATGAGGCCGGGATTGCGACGGCGAGAAGCCTGGAACTGCGTCCACTGATCGGAGTTGGCGAAGATCAGGTCTGCGATCAGGCGGTGATCCAGCGCGCTCTTCGGCTGGTACTGACAGCCGAGATTGGTGATATCGCCCGACGGTTCGATGTTGCGCACGATGAGCGGCAGGGTTTCGAGATCGGCACCGCTATAGGGCCGGAAGCGGATCTCGCCAAGCGCACCGACCTGCACCGCATCGAAATGCTTGTTGAAGATGTGCAGGCGCGCGCCATGGACAGAGACGTCCTCGATGGAGGCCGGGTACCACTGGTCGTTGACGCCGAATTCGCAGCGGCGATTGACGCGCACGCGACGGGAAGATGCCCTCTCCCCGCGCTCCGAGACCACACCGAGCGCGCAGCCGGCAAGGATGAGGTTGATGATGTTCCAGCCGCCGACGACGAGGGTGACGTCCGCCTTATAGGGCTCGGCATAGATCTTGTAGATGGTGATCGCGACGGCGATGATCTGCACTGCAAAGATGACGAAGAAGGGCCTGCTGATTTCCGACAGGCGGCTGACGGCGATGGATTCGTCCTTGGCGGTAACCTTGAAAGTGGGCTTGCGCGGATTGAGCATGACCGAGACGACGGCCGGCAACAGGTGCACCGTCTGCACATATTCGTAGAGTTCGGAAATCCACGGCCAGCGGAACGATCCATAAAGATAGTTCTGCATCATCAGGTTCACGATCATGTAAGCGAGCGTATAGGCCAGGAACTCGCCACCGGAAGCCGTGAAGATTTCCAGGTCGAAGAAGAGATAGAAGAGCGGCGCGAAGAGGAAGATCGTGCGCGGGAACGGGAACAGCCAGAACAGCGACGAGGACATGTAGCAGAAGCGCTGCGGCAGGGTGAGACCGCGCTTGAGCAGCGGGAAGCGGAAGCGCAGGATCTGCATCATGCCCTGCGCCCAGCGACTGCGCTGGCCGATGAAGCTTGCGAAGGTTGCCGGCTGCAGGCCGGCGATCAGCGGCTTGTCGAGATAGATGCTGTTCCAGCCGGCGCCGTGAAGGGCAAGTGCTGTTTCGCAATCCTCGGTGATGCTGATGCCGCTGAAGCCGTTGGTGGATTGCAGTGCGCGGCGGCTCAATACCGCTGCCGAGCCGCAGAAGAAGGCGGCGTTCCATTTGTCGAGGCCGCGCTGGATGATGCCGTAGAACATCTCATTCTCGCTCGGCATCTTGTCGAAGGTGCGCAGATTGCGTTCCAGCGGGTCCGGATTGATGAAGAAGTGCGGCGTCTGGACGAGGAAAAGCTTCGGGTCGTCGTCGAAATAGCCGACCGTCTCCAGCAGGAAGTCGCGCGCCGGCGCATGGTCGGCGTCGAAAACGGCGATCAGCTCGCCGTTCGAATGCTGCATGCCGTTGTTGAGGTTGCCGGCCTTGGCGTGTTCGTTGCGGTCGCGCGTCAGGTAATTGACGTCGAGATCGATGCAGAGCTGCTTGAGCTCGGAATGGCGGGCCGCAGCGGCCTGGGCTTCGATCAGCTTGCCGGAATTGCGCTTCTGCAGTGTGCCGCCGTCGTCCAGCAACCAGACGTGCAGCTTATCGGCCGGATAATCCATCGCCTTGGCGGCGGCAAGTGTATTGGCAAGCAGGCCGGCATCCTCGTTATAGGACGGTACGAAGACATCGACATGGGGGAAGCGCTCGAGCTTGCCGGCGCGCGAGGGACGCGACGGCAGCGGGGTCGCGACAATGAAGAGCGACAGCGCCAACATCATCACGCTGTACATTTCAGCGAGATAGAGCAGCAGACCGGGAATGAAGTTTGCGAGCTGGTTGACCGGCGGCAGCGTATTGGTCGTGCGCCAGTAGACATAGCGCAGCACGATGGACGTACCGAAGGCAAGCGCCACGAGGCGCCATGTGCCCTCCCCCTTCAACACCTTGATGAGCGCCATGACCGTGACGACGGTGATGCTGGCGATGAGCTGGGTCTGCAGATTGACGGGCAATGTGACCAAGGCGATCACACAAAGCGACACCACAGCCCATATGACAATACTGCCAGCCTTACGCATGGACGTTCCTTCGAAATGACACGACCGCTGCGCATCGGCGCATCGGGCATGTTGCTATTTCCGGCAGGCGACCGTCATGGCCGCATCGCCTATACAATCAGGCGAAGGCACGGTCACACCGATCGGCCTTGCCGTTTGTTCGATCGGTGCCGGCGCCTCTGCCGGCGGCTCTATCGCATTCGTTTGCGTGTCGTCAGTCGGCAGCGGCACGCGGGGACCAACGGGCGGCTGCAGAACCGGGGCGGCATGTGATGGCTGGCCCTGCACGCGGCGTACGGTTACGGCCCGTGGCTGGCGGATCGCGGCCGGAGCGGGCTCGTAGCCGATCGGCATGGAGTTCGGGCGATAACCACCCTCGTCCGGATAGATCGGCGCGCCGGTCTGACCGAGTGCCGGATTGGCCGGCGGCGGAGCGCCGTAGGGATTCCAGATATCACCATCGAAAGTGCCGGTAACGGTGTAGCCGTAGACGATTGCGAGAAGCTGGCGCTCGGTGGCGCGCGCATCACAAAGTCGCAGGCGGAGCTGGATCATGCCGAAGTTGCGCGCCTGCGTGTGCGCCGCCTGGCTTGAGCGGATCTGCTGCCAGGCGTAAATGCAGGTATCGCCGCCGCGACTCTGACCAGAGGCGTAACCGAAGGGGCCGTAGCTGTTCTGCAGGAAGGTGGCTGACGTTGCCATCGGAACGCCGGGAACCGAGCGCGCCGTCTCACGGGCGATATCCCCCTCCCGGATCATCCGGTAGGAATCGCTGCTGACGCCGGGATTGGCGCCGGACGCGCCGAGAAACTGCGCTTTCAGGAAATTCTGGCCCTGAACCGACGACGAGGTGAAGAGCGATATCGTCTGCTCCACGCCATTTCCGCGCTTTCGCTCAACGACGCTGACGATCGACGGACCGCCAGGAGGCGGCAGGACAAGTGCCTTTTCCGGCTCCACGGTCTCAGGCCCGGCCGGCCGACGCACTCCACCTGTCGACGTGCAGCCGGCTATCATGGCCGCAATGGCCACCACCGATATCGTCTTCGGAAAATGCATGTCCTGGCCGTTGCTATCGTATTTTTAATCTTTGTCTGAAGGGACAAAGCGCGACGAATTTGCGAATCAACAACCCCTATGTCGTTCATTAGGAATAAACGATGCTTATGGTTAACAAATGGTCAACAGCTCGCCAACAGTTTTGTCGGGTAGAGCTTACGAAAACTCTACCTCTGCGAGCGTAACTTCGACCTTGCCCCGCCTCTACGCGCCGCGTTTCGCGGTCGGAACCATGAAGCATGGTAGGCGTTCTCTCCGATGTCTGGGTAGGAAAAGGAGAATATCCATGCGCAAAACCACGCTGGCCGCGGCCGCCCTCATGCTAACCGTAAGCTCTGCCGCCTTCGCGCAGAGCAGCGTCATCGTAACCGATCCGGCGCCGACCGGTTCGACCGTCGTTCTTCCGGGCGAAGTACGCACCTATGTGATGGAACAGAGCGCTCCCTCCGTCGTCTATGACGGCGACATAGCCGTCGGCGCGACGCTTCCCAACACCGTGGAAGTCCACACCGTGCCGAATATCGACGGCTATGGCTATACCGTCATCAACGAACGCCGGGTGATCGTCGAGCCGCAGACACACCGTATCATTCAGGTTCTGGAATAGGCTATCGGCAAGGCGTGAGGTTCTTCCCGGGCCTCACGCCTGTTCTGCGGGAGGCTTGCTGTTCAGCACCTCGCGTACCTTGTGCGCGAGCTGCTCCAGGCTGAAGGGTTTGGCAAGCAGCGAGACGCCATGGTCCAGTACACCATTATGAACAATGGCGTTGCGGGTATAGCCGGTCGTGTAGAGTATCCGGATATCCGGCCACTTTTCCATGACGGTATCGGCAAGCTGGCGGCCGTTCATCTGCGGCATCACGATATCGGTGAAGATGAGATCGACGCGCTCGGTCTCCAGAATCTCCAACGCCTCGGGGCCGCCGGCAGCCTGCAGCACGCTATAACCGAGCTCGCGCAGGCTTTCGGCCGTCATCTCCCGCACGCTCTCGTCATCCTCCACGACAAGGACGGTATCCTCGACGCTTCCCTGCGGGATCGGCGCCATCGATGTCGCCGCAAAACGTGCGTCACCGGAACCGACATAGCGCGGGAGATAGATCTTCACCGTCGTGCCGCGATCGATCTCGGAATAGATCTTGATGTGTCCCTTGCTCTGCTTGACGTAGCCATAGACTTGGCTGAGGCCGAGCCCAGTCCCTTTTCCCGGACCTTTCGTCGTGTAGAAGGGATCGAAGGCGCGTTCCAGGACCTCGGGCGACATGCCGGTGCCGGTATCGGTGATGCTGATCATCACATATTGGCCGGCCTCGACCTCGTGGTGCGTACGGGCGTAGCGGTCGTCCAGTTCGGTATTGGCCGTTTCGATCGTCAGATGTCCGCCATCAGACATGGCGTCGCGGGCATTGACCGAGAGAGTGAGGATGGCGTTTTCGAGCTGGCTCAAATCCGCAAATGTCGGCCAGAGGCCACCGGCTAGAACCGTCTCAATCCTGATCTGCTCGCCCAGCGTCGGGCGCAGCAGTTCCGACATGCCACCGACCAGCTTATTGGCGTCTGTCACCTCGGGGGCCAGCGGCTGCCGGCGCGAAAAGGCGAGCAGGCGCGCGGTCAGCACCGCCGCCCGCTGCGCGCCGTCCCTGGCACTCTGGATCGAATTCAGGAGGCGTGGATCCTCCTTGCCGTTCAACCGGCGCTGAGCAAGATCGAGGCTGCCGATGATGATCGCCAGCATGTTGTTGAAATCGTGGGCAACGCCGCCGGTCAGCTGGCCGATAGTTTCCATCTTCTGCAACTGGCGCACTTGCGCCTGGGCAGCGGCATGCTCCTCCATCTCGCGCTTGAGTTCGGCGGTGCGCTGAGTGACTGTCTCTTCCAGCCTTGTATTGAAATTGTTGAGCGCTTCCCGCAGATGCCCCTGCCGGCCATGCGAGACGATGATCGCCTGCATCAGTCCGACGATGATGAATGCGTTGACGATGAAGGTGGACAGACCGATCCATTGGCCAAAGGTGACGGGCCAGAAGACGTTATGCGGCACGACGAAGAACTGCTGGACAAGGAAGCCCGCCAGGACAGCAGCAACCGCACCTGGCCCGGCGCCGCCGATGAAGCTTGCGATCAGGACGGCCGGCAGGAAGCTTAGAAAGGGAAAGCCGGAGAGATAATCGCCGGCGGCAAGACGCGTCAGGAAGGTGAGCGCGACAACGGCGACGGCGAGCGGATAGGTCAAGCCCGGCCTTTGACGCAGCCAGTCCGTGGTGCTCAACAAATCCATTTTCCAGCCTCTTCCCCTCCGTTACGAAAACGGTACTCCAGCTTTTGCATATCGAATCCGGCCGGGCAATACGCTGTTTCTCGCATCGCTGGCTCCCCAGCCTTGACGAGCAGCCGGCTCGGGACAGATAAGCCGTGATCCCCCGCAAGGGGCCTGACACGGGCCTACGCAAGGGTAAAGGGTGGACGGGACCATGAAAGACATATTCATCGTCGAAGACGACGCGCTGATCGCCATGCTGCTTGAGGAGATGCTTGAGGATCTCGGCTACCGCGTCAGCGCCAGCGTTCCGGATCTGGAGCAGGCGCTCGATGCGGTCCAGAACAAGGAATTCGACGCGGCTATCCTCGACGTCTCGTTGGCTGGAAAGAGCTCGCTACCGATCGCAAAGCTGCTTGAGGCGCTCGGCAAGCCCTATGTCTTTGCGACGGGATATGGCAGCGCGCCCGAAGGCAGCAATTCAAGCCAGCCTGTCCTGCAAAAACCGTTCCGGCTCTCCGATCTCGAAAAAGCGCTGAAAGGCATGCAGGCCTAGCGGCTGCCAGAGCCAGCCTCAAGCATTCTGACCAGGAAAGGCTCTAACGCACCTGATCGAGCAGACGCTTGCATTCCAGAAGATCGTAAAGCGCCTCCTGGAGAAGCGCACGATCCTCCTTGCCGACACTCGACTTGCCGACCGAGATTTCCGGCTGATCGTCCTCGCCGCTGACGAAATTGAAGAAGCGGCGCGTGATCGGCGGCTTGGCGCGGCCAACGATCTGGTCCTCTTCCGCCATGGCGATGCGCGGTTCCCCTGCGGCGGTATCGTTCACGCCGGCCGAGAGTGATTCGACGCTTGCAAGATCGCCGTGACCGACCGCAACGACAAACTTGTTGCCGTTGGTCTTTAAGAGCTTCTGTACACCCTTGATCGTATAACCGTGATCGTAGAGCAGATGGCGGATGCCTTTCAAAAGATCGACATCCTCCGGCCGGTAATAACGCCGGCCACCGCCACGCTTCATCGGCTTTATCTGTGGAAAGCGGGTTTCCCAAAAGCGCAGCACATGCTGCGGCAAGTCGAGATCATCAGCAACTTCGCTGATGGTGCGAAAGGCATCCGGGCTCTTGTCCAACGTCATACTGCTACGCGACCTCGCGGATCGATCCAAACGGCGACTCATCACATTTCAACGGTTTGGAGCCGAGAATTCAAGTCACGTCTTCGCGTTGCGCACAGCAGGAGGAGCTACGCGGCAAAAAAAGGTTCCGTTCGGCGGGAAAAGATGATCAGGCAGCCGGGTTCTGCGGCTTGGTTTTGCCCTTCCGGGCAACATGGGACTTGAGAATGCGCGTCTTAAGCACATTCGAAGCCTTGAAGGTCATGACGCGGCGGGGCGAAATCGGAACTTCCTCGCCGGTCTTCGGGTTGCGCCCGATACGCTCGTTCTTGTCACGCACCTGGAAGGTCGCGAAGGAGGAAAGTTTGACGGTTTCGCCGCGCACGATGGCGTTGCAAATCTCGTCGATAACCGTTTCGACCAGCTCAGCAGATTCTGTCCGGGAGAGACCGACCTTGCGAAAAACGGATTCCGCCAGGTCTGCTCGCGTCACTGTCTTTCCGGTCATGGTTTCCCCGCCCAATAGAAATTATTTTGTGAAAGCGAGCAAAGAGTATTTGTCTTGCGCCTTACGGTCAAGCTCTTGTTCGCCGCCAGTTTTTTAGGATTTGTGCCTACCAGCGCAGCAAAACGGCGCCCCAGGTGAAACCGCCGCCCATGGCTTCCAGCATCACGAGGTCGCCCTTCTTGATGCGTCCGTCGCCTGCAGCCGTCGCAAGCGCCAGCGGAATGGAGGCAGCGGACGTATTGCCGTGAAGATCGACGGTAATGACAACCTTTTCCGGGGCAATGTTCAGCTTCTTCGCCGAACCGTCGATGATGCGGCGATTGGCCTGGTGGGGGACCAGCCAGTCGAGATCATCAGAGGTCGTTCCGGTCGAATCGAAGGCCGCCTGGATGACGTCGGTAATCATGCCCACGGCATATTTGAAGACCTCGCGGCCCTCCATGCGCAGCTTGCCGACCGTACCCGTCGAGGAAGGACCGCCATCGACGTAGAGTTTTTCCTTATGCGAACCGTCGGAGCGCAGATGCGCGGTCAGCACGCCGCGGTCTGCCGTCGTCCCCTCGCCTTCGGCTGCTTCCAGCACGATCGCGCCTGCGCCGTCTCCGAAAAGCACGCATGTCGTGCGGTCATTCCAGTCGAGGATGCGGGAGAAGGTCTCAGCACCGATGACGAGTACGCGCTTGGCAAGACCGCCACGGATATAGGCGTCGGCCGTCGTCACCGCATAGACGAAACCCGTGCAGACGGCCTGAACGTCGAAGGCAAAGCCATGCGCCATGCCGAGACGATTCTGGATGTTGACTGATGTCGCCGGGAAGGTGTTATCAGGCGTCGAGGTGGCACAGATGATCATATCGATATCACCAGGCGTCAGCCCGCCATTTGCGAGCGCGGCACGCGCTGCCGCCTCGCCGAGCGACGCCGTCGTTTCGTCATCTCCGGCAATGTAACGCTGCCGGATGCCGGTACGCTGGACGATCCATTCGTCCGACGTGTCGACGACACCTTCCATTTCGCGATTGGTCATCACGCGTTTCGGCAGTGCAGCTCCGAAGCCACGAACCACTGATCGGATCATATTGCTTGAACCCCGTCGCTCACGCGGCTTCCGGCCCCATAGGGGGCAGCCGCTTGGCATGATATTTTTTGAGATCGTTTTCTATTTTCTGGGTCAGGCCATTCTTGGCCATGTCATAGCCGACTTCGATGGCCGCGGCTATGCCTTCGGCATTCGCTCCGCCATGGCTCTTGATGACGATGCCGTTCAGGCCAAGGAAGACGCCGCCGTTGACCTTGCTCGGATCGAGCTTCTCGCGCAGCATGTCGAAAGCGCTCTTGGCGAAGAGATAGCCGATGCGGGCAAGCAGCGTGCGCGACATTGCAGCACGCAGATAGGCGCCAATCTGCCGGGCTGTGCCTTCGGCGGCCTTCAGCGCGATATTGCCCGAAAAGCCTTCCACCACCACGACGTCGACTGTGCCCTTGCCAAGATCGTCACCTTCGACGAAGCCGGAATATTCGAGCGAATCGAGATTGGCTTCGCGCAGCAGGCGACCGGCCTCCTTGACCTCTTCCTGGCCCTTGATTTCCTCGACGCCGACATTCAGCAGGCCGACGGTCGGGCGCTCCAACTCGAAGAGCGCGCGTGCCATCGCGCCGCCCATGAGCGCGAAATCCATCAACTGCTGCGAATCGGCGCCGATCGTGGCGCCAACGTCGAGCACGATGCTTTCGCCCTTCATCGTCGGCCAGATGGCGGCGATCGCCGGGCGTTCTATATTGGCCATCGTGCGAAGACAAAACTTTGCCATGGCCATGAGCGCGCCGGTGTTGCCGGCGGAAACGGCGACATCGGCCTCGCCCGACTTCACCGCTTCGATAGTGCGCCACATGCTGGAGATATAGCGGCCGCGGCGAAGCGCCTGGCTGGGCTTCTCCTCCATGCTGACGGCAAGCTCGCAATCATGAAAAGTCGACTTTTCCCTGAGCTTGGGAAACTTCGCCAGAACCGGCTCGCACTGTTCCTTGATACCGTAGAAGACGAAGGAAATATCCGGGTGCCTGTCCAGCGCCTTGGCGGCGCCAGGGATGACAACCTGGGGACCAAAGTCGCCACCCATGAGGTCGAGAGATATTCTGATCACGCGTCCCTGATCCTTCTCTTTCGCCTCCAGGACGAAATTTCGGCCAAAATACCGGTTTTGGCGTCGCTTACAACTGAATTGTGGCAAATGCCGGGGATGCTTCAGTCCTTTTTCCAGTCCTTAAGCGCGGCAAATGCGGAAGGCTTCCGGTCATTTTCACCGGTGTCCTCGATATGACCCTCGAACTCCACGCCTTCCTTGCGCGGATAAGGATCGATGGCGAGTGCGGCGAATTCCGCAACGATCTCGCCGACATCGATCGTATCGCCGACGAAGGTCTGCGGAAGATCCGGACCGTCAGGATCCAGTATCATTTCACCGGCATCATTGGCCGGATGGCGCGCGAGCTTGGAATTTTCCGGAACGAAGATCTGCTCAAACGTCTCATCGATCCTGGATTCGACCGGCTCGAGGGTAACGATGCAGGACTGAACGATCTTCGCCTGCACGCGTCCCTTGACGCGTATGCCGTCGCGCTTCCACCTGTTGATCTGCAGATCCGCGTGGAGATCGTCCACCGACACGACGTTCCAGCTTTCGGCCAAGGCCTTCAGCTCGTCCTTGTCGGCGCTCACGCGGACCTCAACCGGGTTAGCGGAAATGTGGCCGACCTTTACAGGATAGGAAAAAGGAATCTCGTTGTGATCGTTCTTCATGGTCTTGCTCCTCAGGCGACCTGCGGAATCGTCGCCGAGCCGGTGGAGATCGCCTCTTCGGGAATGGCCGACAGGTGGGCTTCCGCCGCCATCATCCAATGCGCCAGCCCGCTCATGTCGGCAGCCCCAGCGGTTTCGGGATAGATATTGCGCTGGAGTGCCGCGGAAAGAGCCGCGACATCACCGGCATCCATCGCCTTCGAATAGGCTTCAAGCCGGCCATAGAACATGCCCGCGAGCTTCTTCATGCGCTTCGGCACGCTATTGTCGCCGATACCGAGTTCGCGAATCGAATAGTCGATATCCTGAAAGAATGCATCGACGATTTCCTGGGCGATCTCCTGGCCGCTCGTCCCCGATGCGCGGGTGCGGCGGAAAAACAGGATCATGGCAATCGACAGCATCTCGAAGCGGCCCATGACGGTATCGGGCACGTCAAGGCGTTCATAGAGCTCCGGCATGCGGGCAGCGGCCGTCAGAGCCGCGTATTGCCGCTCGACGATGGCCTGGTTGCTGTTTCTCTTACCGAAGAGCCCGAAGATCATTTGTTTTTTCCGGAAATGCCGCATTCTTGGCGCCGAGCGGCACCGGGCCTTGTTGCATGATTTCGAAAGCTGGTTTACCGAAGCAGGCGCGAATTGCAATGCTGTTCGTGGCTGGTTTCGGGACAGCTGCGCTTCGGTGGACAAAGAGGCGGATCGGGAAAATTCGACCCCGGAATGGCCACAATGGTTTTGCAGGAGGAAGCACGCAGTGTTTGGAATGGCTGCTATCGATACTCAAGGGAGTAGATGTCGTTGAAGAAACGGTATTTCAAGTCAGACGTGAAATTCTTCAGCAATGCGGCCATTGCCATCGTAATCGCCTCCGCCACCGCCCTCTCAAGCTGCCAGACGAGCACCGTGCTGAACGGGGGCTATATTGTCGATGAGCAGTCGCTGGCGCTGGTGCCCGAGGGTTCCAGCCGCGAGCAGGTGCTGCTGTCGCTCGGTACGCCATCCACGACGGCAACCTTCGACGGCGAAGTCTTCTATTACATCTCGCAGCGCCGACAGCGCTCGATGGCCTACCAGAAGCTGCGCGTCACCGAGCAGAGCATTCTCGCCATCTATTTCGACAAGGACGGCGTCGTGACCCGCCGCGCCAACTATACTCTGCAGGACGGCAAGGTATTCGACACGATTGCCCGCGTCACGCCGACCGGTGGCCGCGAACTCACCTTCCTGCAGCAGATGCTGTCCGGCGGCAGCGCGGCGAATGCGGCCAAGAGCCTGTTCGGTGGCGGTGCCGGCGGCACGCCGCAGAACCCGTCCAGCCTGCGCTGACGCAAACTGTTTTCCACACAAAAAACCCGCCGGAGCGATCCGGCGGGTTTTATTTCATTCGCTTGAAGCGTCTTGAAGCACGTCGCGATCTTTAAGATTCACTTGCCACGTTTCAAGTCCTCGTTTTCCGCATGTCGTCATCGCAAAACTGCTGAACAGTTTTGCGCGACATGCGTCAGCTTGCGAGAACCGCCAGCAGCAGCAGCGCCACGATGTTGGTGATCTTGATCGCCGGATTGACGGCGGGACCGGCCGTATCCTTGTAGGGATCGCCGACGGTGTCGCCTGTCACCGACGCCTTGTGAGCCTCCGAGCCCTTCATGTGGCGCACGCCGTCCTTGTCGACGAAGCCGTCCTCGAAGCTCTTCTTAGCATTGTCCCATGCGCCGCCTCCCGACGTCATCGAGATCGCCACGAAGAGACCGTTGATGATGACGCCAAGCAGCGATGCGCCAAGTGCTGCAAAGGCTGAGGCCTTCGAGCCGGAGATGACGAGCACGCCGAAATAGACAACGATAGGTGCCAGCACCGGCAGCAGCGACGGTATGATCATCTCGCGGATCGCTGCCTTGGTCAGAAGATCGACGGCTCTGCCGTAATCAGGCTTCTCCGTGCCCTGCATGATGCCGGGCTTTTCCTTGAACTGCCGACGCACTTCCTCGACGATCGCGCTGGCAGCACGCCCGACGGCGGTCATCGCGATGCCACCGAAGAGATAAGGAATCAGTCCGCCGAACAGCAGACCGGCAACCACGTAAGGGTTCGACAGATCAAACGAGATCGGGCCGATATTCTGGAAATAGGGATACTGGTCAGGATGCGCTGCAAAATATTGCAGGTCGTTCGCGTATGCGGCAAAGAGCACCAGCGCACCGAGACCGGCCGAACCGATCGCGTAACCCTTGGTGACGGCCTTCGTCGTGTTGCCGACGGCATCGAGCGCATCCGTGGACTTGCGCACTTCCGGCGGCAGATGGGCCATTTCGGCGATACCACCGGCATTATCAGTGACCGGACCGAAGGCATCGAGTGCGACGATCATGCCGGCAATGCCGAGCATGGCGGTGACCGCAATGCCGGTGCCGAACAGGCCGCCGAGCTGATAGGTGGCGATAATGCCGCCGACGATGACGATTGCCGGCAGGGCCGTCGATTCCAGGGATACCGCAAGGCCCTGGATGACGT